>NZ_JBNFNZ010000156.1:0-5257 GCF_057364525.1 Aeromicrobium sp. PFPM2_SD2 | reverse complement strand
CCAGCGCGACGACGTCGCGCGACGGGGACAGCGAGACCGGCACGGCGACCGCCGGCACCTCGGGACCGGGCAGGGACTCGGCGAAGGGACCGGAGACCACGACCTGACGGACGTCCAGCCCGGGGGCCTCACGACGGACGGCGTTGACGAGGGTGGCGAGGGCCGCGCGCTCGACCGGGGTGGCCGGGGCGGTGGAGCAGGCGAGCAGCACCTCGGACCTCATCGCGCCCCCTCGCACCGCGGACCGTCACGGCCGGCCACCGAGCGGTGCGTGCGTGACCCACCCTGCCGGCGCCGGCCGTGACTGCTGCGATCCCTCGGAGCCGGCCCGGGTGCCGGCTCCTGCTTGGTCACGACCGTAGGAGCCGCGTGTGAACGTCGGGGCGATGCGAGGTTTCGCCCGCGTAACAACTCCGGTCAGGGACGTCCGTGCCGCTCGCGACGCTGCCGGCGCTCCTCCACGAGCCCCAGGACGAGCCCGAACAGGGCGAAGAAGACGGTGAACGTCACCCACGACGCGGTCGGCGCCCACGTGCCCTCGGCGGCGCGGAACACCAGGTGCACCGCCACCCAGGCGACGCCGGCGCCCAGCACCGTGGCCGCGACGACGCGCGCCCACGGCGGCAGGCGGTCCACCGGGTCAGGCCTCCAGGACGATGGGCAGGATCATCGGGCGGCGGCGCAGCTTGCGGCCGACGAACGAGCCGAGCGTGCGGCGCATGACCTGCTTGAGCTGGTACTCGTCGCGGGCGCCGTCGGCGATCGACTGCTCGAGGGCGGCGACCAGCTTCGGCGCGATCTCGTCGAAGACGCTGTCGTCCTCGGCCATGCCGCGGGCGTGGATCTCCGGGCCGGTGATGATCTTGCCGGTGGTCGAGTCGACCACCACGACGACGGACACGAAGCCCTCGTCGCCGAGCACGCGACGGTCCTTGAGCTCGGTCTCGGTCAGGTCGCCGACCGAGGAGCCGTCGACGTAGACGTAGCCGCACTCGACGGCGCCGACGACGGAGGCGTGGCCGTCGACCAGGTCGACGACGTAGCCGTCCTCGGCCAGCACGACGTTCGGCACGCCGGTCTGCGTGGCCAGCTTGGCGTTGGCGTGCAGGTGGCGGATCTCACCGTGGACCGGCATCACGTTGGACGGCTGGACGATGTTGTAGCAGTACAGCAGCTCGCCGGCCGAGGCGTGGCCCGAGACGTGCACGAGCGCGTTGCCCTTGTGCACGACGTTGGCGCCGAGCTTGGTCAGGCCGTCGATGACGCGGTAGACCGCGTTCTCGTTGCCCGGGATGAGCGAGGACGCCAGCAGGACGGTGTCGCCCTCCTCCAGGCTCACCTGCTGGTGGCTGCGGTTGGCCATGCGCGACAGCGCGGCCATCGGCTCGCCCTGCGAGCCGTGCTCATGAGCACCATCTTCTCCGGCGGGGCGGCGTCCAGCTTGTCGACGACGACGCCGTCGGGCACGTGCAGGTAGCCCAGCTCGCGCGCGATCTGCATGTTGCGGACCATCGAACGTCCGACGTAGGCGACCTTGCGGCCGTGCTTGGCGGCGGCGTCGAGCACCTGCTGGACGCGGTGCACGTGCGAGGCGAACGACGCCACGATGATGCGCTTCTTGCTGTTCGCGAACACCGCGTCGATGGCCGGGCCGATGTTGCGCTCGGCCGTGGTGAAGCCGGGGACGTCGGCGTTGGTGGAGTCGGTGAGGAACAGGTCGACGCCCTGCTCGCCCAGGCGCGCGAACGCCCGCAGGTCGGTGATGCGGCCGTCGAGCGGCAGCTGGTCCATCTTGAAGTCGCCGGTGTGCAGCGCGACGCCGGCACCCGTCGTGATGGCGACCGCGAGCGCGTCCGGGATGGAGTGGTTGACCGCGACGAACTCCAGGTCGAACGGGCCCATCGTCAGCGTCTCGTCGGCCTCGACGACGTGCTTGGGGACGTCCTTGAGCCGGTGCTCGCGCAGCTTGGAGTCGACGAAGGCCAGCGTCAGCTTGGAGCCGACCAGCGGGATGTCGCCGCGCTCGCGCAGCAGGTACGGGACGCCGCCGATGTGGTCCTCGTGGCCGTGGGTCAGGACGACGCCCACGACGTCGTCGAGCCGGTCACGGATGGGGCCGAAGTCGGGCAGGATCAGGTCGACGCCGGGGTGGTGCTCCTCGGGGAACAGCACGCCGCAGTCGACGATCAGCAGCTTGCCGCCGTACTCGAAGACGGTCATGTTGCGGCCGACCTCGCCGAGGCCGCCGAGCGGGATGACGCGCAGCGCGCCCTCGGGCAGCGCGGGCGGGGTCGACAGGTCGGTGTACAGGTGGGTCAAGAGAGCTCCTCAGCTCGGCAGGAGCCCGGCGGCGACGAGGCCGGCACGCACGACGGCGACCTCCTCCTCGCTCGCGTCGGGCAGGGGAAGGCGCATGGTGGTGTGCTCGAGCACACCGAGCAGGTTCAGCGCGACCTTCGCCGTGATCGCGCCCTGCGTGTAAGTCATCATCGCGGTCACCAGCGGGGCCAGCCGCTGGTGGACCGCACGGGCCGAGGCCAGGTCGCCGGCGTCGACCGCCCGGACCATCTCGGCGTACTGCTCGCCGGCGGCGTGGCCGACCACGCTCACCGTGCCGGCGGCACCGTAGGCGAGCCAGCCGAGGGTCAGCTGGTCGTCGCCGGAGTAGTAGACGATGCCGGTCTCGGCCATGATCCGCGCCCCGCGGTCGAGGTCGCCGACGGCGTCCTTCACCGCCACGACGGCCGGGTTGCGGCGCAGCTCGACGTACGTCTCGGGGGCGATCGTGGTGCCCGTGCGGCCGGGGATGTCGTAGAGCATGACCGGCAGGCCGTCGCCGGCCGCCGCGACCGCCTCCACGTGCGCGACGATGCCGCGCTGCGGGGGCTTGGAGTAGTAGGGCGTGACGACGAGGGTGCCGTCGGCCCCGACCTTGGCCGCCTGCTCGGCCAGGGCGACCGAGTGACGGGTGTCGTTGGTGCCCACGCCGGCGACGACCGTGGCCCGGTCGCCGACCGCCTCGACGACGGCCGCCAGCAGGCGTCCGTCCTCCTCGACCGACGTCGTCGGCGACTCGCCCGTCGTGCCGCTGACCACCAGGCCGTCGTTGCCGTGGTCGACCAGGTGCGTCGCCACCTTCTGCGCCGCCGCGAGGTCCAGCTCACCGTCGACGGTGAACGGGGTGACCATGGCGGTGAGCACGCGCCCGAAGGGCGCGGCGTCGGTGGCGAGCGGCGAGGTCATGGCCCTCAGGCTACCGTCTGACGGCGTCGCGGCTGCGCCGCGTCGCCGTGCCCGGGCGCGCGCGTGACCTGCTGCACAATGACTCGCGTGACCCTCGACCTCTTCCCCGCCGACACCGCGTCCACCCCGAGCGGCGACGGCGTCCGCGAGCTGACCGTCAGCGACCGCTGGAACACCCCCGCCGGGACGCCCAACGGCGGCTACGTCCTGGCCACGATGCTGCGCGGGCTCGGTGAGGAGCTGGGGTCCGACCAGCCGCTCGTCGCGGCGATCTCGTACCTCGCCCCAGCTCGTCCGGGCCCGGCCCTGCTGCGCACGTCGAGGCTCCGGACCGGCCGGCGGCTGAGCACCGGCACCGCCGAGCTGGTGTCCGGCGACCGGACGACGGCCCACCTGGTGGCGAGCTTCGGCGAGCGCGCGGGGATTCGCTCGAGCTGGGCTCCGCCCCCGACCTCGCTCCGCCCGACGAGTGCCTCGACCCGTTCGGCGGGAAGCGTCCCGGTGCCGGGCTCATGGAACGCGTCGAGTACCGCATGCCGCACCAGGGCGCCGGCGGTGCGGGCGACCCGACGTACCGGCTGTGGCAGTGCATGGCCGGCGAGCGCGTGCCCGACCTGTTCGCGCTGGCCTTCCTGGTCGACTCGTGCCCTCCCCCGGTGCTGGAGGTCAGCCCGGGCGGCTCGGTCACCGTGCAGCTCACCGTCCACCTGCACCGCGTCCCGGTGACGCCGTGGGTCGCCACCGTGGTCAGCACGCGGCACGTCGCCGGCGGCTACCACGAGGAGGACTGCGAGCTGTGGGACGAGGAGGGCAACCTCCTCGCCCAGAGCCGCCAGCTCGGCATCCTGCTCTAGCCCGCTCGAGTCGAGGTCTCACCGCGTCGTTGCCACGATGGGGGCCATGACCGACGCGTGGCAGGACTTCGTCAAGGCCCTGGGCATCGCCCTGCTGGTGGCCGTGGTGATCATCGTGGCGGCCAAGGTGGCCGTGCAGCTCGGCGGACGCCGCTGGGAGGCAGCCCGCCAGCTCGAGCGGCGCTCCAAGCTGTGGTTCCGGCTGCTCGTCCTGGTCGTCGCCGTCACCGTCGCCGTGCGCACGTCGATGCCGCAGATCGACTACACGTACCGCTGGGACGAGCTGATCCGGCACACGCTGCAGATCCTCACGATCCTCGCGATCGCCGGCGTCGTGGCCAGCGTCCTGCTGCTCGTGGAGGACTCCGGCCTGCGCCGCTACGACGTCGACGTCCCTGACAACCGCCTGGCCCGCCGCGCCCGCACGCAGATGCAGGTCGTGCGCCGGCTCACCGTCGCGGCGGTCATCGTCGTCGCCATGGGCGCGGTGCTGCTCACGTTCGATGGCGTGCGGGCCGTCGGCGCGAGCGTCCTGGCTTCCGCCGGCGTCCTGTCGATCGTCGCCGGCCTGGCCGCCCAGTCCACGCTCGCCAACGTCATCGCCGGCATCCAGATCGCGTTCAGCGACTCCATCCGCCTCGACGACGCCGTGATCGTCGAGGAGGAGTGGGGCTGGATCGAGGAGATCACCCTGACCTACGTCGTGGTGCGGCTGTGGGACGACCGCCGGCTCGTGCTGCCCTCGACGTACTTCACGACCACCCCGTTCCAGAACTGGACCCGCACGCACTCCGAGCTGCTCGGCGCGGTCGAGCTGGACCTGGACTGGGGCGTCTCGCCGCACGCCATGCGCGACCAGCTCGAACGCGTCCTGGCCGACACCGACCTGTGGGACGGACGCACGAAGGTGCTGCAGGTGACGGACGCGGTGAACGGGTGGGTCCGCGTGCGCATCCTCGTGACCGCCAAGGACGCCCCGTCGCTGTTCGACCTGCGCTGCCACGTGCGCGAGCGGATGGTCGAGTGGCTGGGCCGCGAGCACCGAGCCGGGCTGCCGCGCTTCCGGGTCGAGAACGTCCAGCGCACGGTGGCGCGGCGGGGCGAGCAGCACGAGAGCGAGCCGCAGGGCCTGTTCAGCGGCGACGCCGAGGCCGAGGCCC
>NZ_JBNFNZ010000155.1:0-5258 GCF_057364525.1 Aeromicrobium sp. PFPM2_SD2 | reverse complement strand
GCCGGCCGCGAGGCGCGGCCGTGCTGAGCAGCGCGGCGACGAGCAGGGACGGGGTCGTCCTCGGCTGCGGCACGCGTGCTCCTTCCATCACCGACGTCCTGCTTCCGTGCGGGACGGTGGCACCCCATCGGCCGGTCGTCCGCGCAACTGAGGCCCGGCCCCGCGCCCGACGGGCCGCCCACGACGTGGACGACCCCGCCGGGTCCCGGGACGGCTACGGCCGGACGTACAGCGTCAGCGCGCGCGTGAGGCTGGACGTGCCGCTGACGACCGACAGCGTGACTCGCGCCGTGGTGGCCGTCGTCGGCGTGCCGCTCAGGACGCCCTCGGGGGTGAGGGTCAGCCCGGCCGGCAGGCCGGTCGCGCTCCAGGTGAACGTGCCCGTGCCGCCCGCCGCGGCCAGCTGGACGCGGTAGACGGTCTGCACCTTGGCGATCGGCAGGCTCGTCGTGCGCAGCGTCACCGCCGGGTCGACGACCGTGAGCGGGATCGTGGCGGTGCGCTCCTGCGTGCCGCTGCGGACCGTCACCTCGACCGGGTAGGTGCCGGCGCGCTGTGGGAGTCCCGTGATCCGGTTGGCGGTCAGCGTCAGGCCGTCGGGCAGGCCGGTGGCGCTGAACGTGTACGGCGCGGTGGCGCCGGTCGCGCGCAGCGTCGTGTAGTACGACCGTCCGGTCGTGCCCTTGGCCAGCACCTGGGCCGGGATCGTCAGCGGCGTCTGCACCGCGAACGTCCGCCAGCCCGGGAACGTGGCCGTGCGTCCGTCGGCGTCGGTCACCGTCAGGACGACGCTGGAGCCGCGCATGACCGTGGTCGGGGTGCCGGTGAGGCGTCCGTCGGCGGCGAAGACCAGGCCGGGGACCTTGGGCAGCGTGCCCCACGAGTACGGCGGGGTGCCACCGGTGACGATGCGCTCGGCGTAGGCCTGCCCGACCACGCCGGTCGGCACGGTGGCGACGGTCGCCAGCGGCTGCCCGGTCGGCTCGCCGCGCAGCCGGACGCGGTACGCGCCGGTCGAGCCGTACGTCGAGTAGCCGGGGCCGTCGCCGCCGCGCACGGTGACGACGTGGGTGCCGGCGGGCAGCTGCGCCGAGGCGCTCAGACCCTGGGCGAGGGCGGCGTGGACGCGGGAGGTGCCCGGGTTCGCGACCTCCGTGGTGGCGCCGGTGGCGTCCGTGACGGTCAGCTCGACGTCGAGGTTGCTCCAGGTCGTCAGGGGCTCGGCGACGACCTCGACCGGCGTCGCGGACGTGACGACGAAGCTGTCGGCGTCGTCCGGTCCGGTGACCAGGCCGGTGAGGCGCGTGCTCAGCGGCGTGGCGACGGCCGGGTCCGCGGTGGCGGGGTGGTCGTCGGCGGCGACGCCCAGCTGGCGTCCGATGATGGCCGTGTCGTCCTGCTGGTTGGTCGCCGTGGGGTACTCGCCCCGGCTCCACTGGGAGACCGGCTGGCTGTACCCGACGCCCATGATCGGCGCCCACGGGTCGGAGCCGGTGTGGTAGCCGGCGTTCGCGTCGCCGTCGTGGAACAGGCCGAAGTTGTGACCGGCCTCGTGCGAGGCGGCCTCGGCGATGGCCTTGGCCGAGCCGAGCGCCTCGGCGAAGACGAGCGCGGGCTGGTACTGGACGCCGACGTGCTCGAAGACGTTGACGTAGGCGATGCCGCCGCAGCCGCACTCGGCCTGCATGCCGCTGCTGCGGCTGGTGACGACGACGCGGATCCCGTACTTGGTGTCGGTGGACGCGGTGCGCGTCAGCGCGGCGGTCCCCGGGTCCTGGGTCGTCACGTCGACGTCCCAGGCGGCGTAGTCGGCGGCGACGGACTCCCACACGGCGGCGACGACCGCGCGCTCGGCGTCGGTGAAGGTGCCGGGCACGCCGTTGGTGTCGTAGGCGCCGAGCGGGATCGAGGTGCGCCCGCGCGAGGTGTTCCACGCCGTGCCGGACAGCGTCCGACCGCGGAAGTCGAGGTAGATGACCTTCGAGGCGCCCTTGCGCGAGTGCAGCGAGAAGGCGTCGCCGGGCTTCGTGCTGGCGTTGGCCACCGGCGTGGGGGCGATCGTGGTGCCGGCGGTCGGCAGCTCGTCGACCACGAACAGCCGGCCGCACTCGTCCAGCCAGAGGGCGTCGTCCTCGGCGGCCTCGTGCTGGAGGGTCGAGACCGGGATCTTGTTGACGGCGGCCACGGTCGCGTCCGGGACGTCGGGCAGCGCGTCCTGGGCGGGTTCGGGCTCGTCCAGCAGCGGGCGCGTGCACGCGGTCGCCGAGGCGGCCGAGGCGGCCGGGCCGTCGAGGGTGGAGGCGCCCACCGCGACCAGGGCGGTGCTGAGGAGGGCGGCGACGAGCAAGGGGTGCGTCCTGCGAGGTGACATGAGGGCTCCTGGGCCACGAGCGTCCCGCATCCGTGCAGGACGATGACCGACCATCGGCAGCGCCGGTCCCGGCCTGAGCAGTTCAGGGGGATGTTTCTCGGGCTGCTTCTCGGGACCGGTCCGCCTGACGGGGGAGCGGTCGTCGACGGCGTAGCGTGCTGGCCATGACGGACGCACGAGGATGGACGCGGGTCGAGACCGACGACGAGCTCACCGCCCTGCTGGGCGAGCCGGCCCGCGGCCGCGACAAGGTGCGCACGCGGCTGACCGACCTCGACCGGGCGTGGCTGGCCGCGTCGCCGTTCTGCTTCCTGGCCACGGCGGCAGCGGACGGCAGCTGCGACGCCTCCCCGAAGGACGACCCGGCCGGCAGCCTCGTGCACGTCCTGGACGACCGCACGGTCGTCGTCGCCGAGCGGCCGGGCAACCGGCGCGCCGACGGCTACCGCAACGTGCTGCAGAACCCGCAGGTCGGCCTGACCTTCGTCATCCCGGGCCGCGGGGACACGCTGCGGGTCAACGGGGGAGCGGCCCTCGTCCGCGAGGCGCCGTTCCTGGACGCGATGGTCGTGCGCGGCCACCGGCCCCTGCTGGCGCTGGTCGTGGACGTCCGCGAGGTGTTCTTCCACTGCGCCAAGGCGTTCATGCGCTCGGGCCTGTGGGACCCGGCCACGTGGGCGCCGGAGGCGCACGTCCCGCGCCGGGCCGTGGTCGCCGCCGAGCTCGAGCCCGCCGGCCAGACGCTCGCCGAGCTGGACCGCTACTACGCGCCCGAGCAGTACGCGAAGGGCCTGTACTGAGCGCTCAGGCGCGGGCCTGCGCGTCCGCGACGATCGACGGGTAGCGCTCGGCCATCCGGCCGGCGAGCGCCTGGGCGGCCTTGAGCGGGCGCACCATGACCATGAACTCGCTGATCCGGCCGTCGGCGTCGAGGGTCAGGAAGTCGCAGCCGGTGATCTCCAGCCCGTCGACGGTCGCCTCGAAGACGTAGGCCTCCTCGCGCCCGTCCTGCAGCTGGCGGACGTATCGGAAGTCCTCGAAGACCTCCACGACGGCGCGCAGGATCGCGGCGGTGATCGGCTTGCCCGGGTACGGCGTGTGCGCGACGGGACTGCGGAAGACGACGTCGTCGGCCAGCATCTGCTCGACGACGTCCATGTCCTTGGCGTCGACGGCCTCGCGGAAGGTGGGCACGGTTCCTCCTGGTGGGTGGGCTCCGGCGAGGCTAGGGGAGGGGCGGGTCAGGTGAGGACGTCGACGTCCGGCGTGACCGGCTCGCGCAGCCCGCCGCGCTGGGCGAGCGCGCCCGCCGCCACGACGAGCACGACGCCGGCGACCTGCAGCGGCCCGGGGGCCTGTCCGAGCACCACCAGCCCCAGGAGGGCGCCGATCGCCGGCTCGAGCGCCATGAGCGTCCCGAAGGCCAGGGGCGTCATGCGCCGCAGCGCCACCATCTCCAGGGCGAACGGCAGGCAGGGGAGCAGCAGCGCCAGACCGAGGGCGGTCGCCAGGATCGTCGGCGTCACGTGACCGGTGGCCTGGGGGACGCCCACGACCGCCGCCGTCACCGCCGCCACCGGGATGGTGAACGCGAGACCGTCCACGCCGGTGAAGCGGTCGCCGACGTGCTGGGTGAGCAGGATGTAGCTGGCCCAGCCGACGGCGCCCAGGGCCGCGAACCCCACGCCGAGCAGGTCGACCTCGCCGTGCCAGGGCTCGGTCAGCAGCACCACGCCGGCGAGGGCGACGAGGGGGAGGGCCAGGCCGCGACGGCTGCCGCTGCGGGCGGCGGCGACGGTGAGCGGGCCGAGGAACTCGATGGCGACGGCCGTGCCCAGGTCGATCCGCTCCAGCGCCGCCAGGAACGACAGCGTCATGAGGCCGGTGGCGACGCCCAGAGCGAGCAGCACCGGGACGTCCGCCCGGCGCAGCGCCCGCAGGGACGGGCGCACCAGGACGACGAAGACGAGGGCGCCCATGGACAGGCGCAGCCACGCGGTGCCTGCGGCACCGACGTCGTCGATGAGTCCGACCGAGAGGGCCGAGCCGAGCTGGACCGAGAACATCGCCAGCAG
This sequence comes from Aeromicrobium sp. PFPM2_SD2, assembly GCF_057364525.1. NCBI lineage: Bacteria > Bacillati > Actinomycetota > Actinomycetes > Propionibacteriales > Nocardioidaceae > Aeromicrobium > Aeromicrobium sp. PFPM2_SD2. Next base: position 812 of record NZ_JBNFNZ010000155.1, on the reverse strand, counting down.
CGCCATCGACCACGGCGGGACGGCGCGGGAGACCGGACGCAGGTCAGGCATGGGAGCTCCCGCCGGCCGTCGGTCCGGGCTCGAGCACGGTGAGCGAGAAGCGCGCCGGTGCGGAGCCGTCGTTCAGGTAGGCGTGGTCGACGTCGCCCGGGAAGCTGATGGCGTCCCCGGCGCCGAGCCGCGACTCCTCGTCGCCGCAGCGCACGACGAGCTCGCCCTCCAGGACGTGGAGGAGCTCTGCGGTGCCGCGCGGGTGCGCCTCGCTGCGGTGCTCGTCGCCGGGCCCGAGCGTCCAGTCCCACAGCTCGTGGACGTCGGGGGAGTCGGTGCCGGCGACCAGGACGGCGCGTCCGCCGTGCTCACCGGTCCACAGCACGGGGCCGTCACCGCGCGGGTCACGCGCAGGCGGTGGCCGGGTGCCGGCTCGACCAGGGAGGGGAGACCGATGCCGAGCGCCTCGCTGAGCCGCAGCAGGGTCGCGATGCTCGGGTTGGTGCTGCCCTGCTCGACGTTCACCACTGCGCGGCGGCTGAGCCCGGTGCTCTCGGCGAGCCGGTCGAGCGTCCAGCCGTGCGCGGACCGGGCGTCCCGGACGCGGGCGCCGATCGTGCGGGCGAGGTCGTCGGAGTCCATGAGTGCAGCATAGTGCACTCGTAGTGCATCAGTCGAGCGTCCCGGGGGACCGGCTCACGGGCGGGGGTTGGTGCGCCGCCAGGGCTTCTCGTCGCGCCGGTGCCCCGTGGCGGCCAGGCAGCGGCGGCACACGGACGTCACCCGGTCGGCGGCGTTGCCGGTCGCCGGCTGCGCCTCCT
>NZ_JBNFNZ010000154.1:0-5265 GCF_057364525.1 Aeromicrobium sp. PFPM2_SD2 | reverse complement strand
CGCCCAGCGACCCGCGCCGACGACCTCGGTGCCGGCCTCGTGCGAGGCCTGCGACGCCGCGGCCGCGATCGGCATGAGGTCGCGCGGGACGTCGAAGAACGGGACGCGCCCGGTCTCGTGCTCACGCAGCGCACCGGTGATCGCCGGCATGAGGACGCCGACCATGTTGGCGTAGCCGGTGGCCGACGGGTGGAACCGGTCGGCGCCGAACATGACGTCGTGGTGCTCGAGGAACAGCTTGCCGAGCAGCTCGCCGAGCGAGACGGCGCGTCCGCCGTTGCGGGCGACGGCGACGGTCTGCAGCCTGGCCAGGCGGGTGCTGACCCGGTGCGCGTACCACCGCAGCGGCTGCTGCAGCGGGCGCACCAGCCCCAGGTCGGGGCACGTGCCCACGACGACCTCGACGTCACGCGACGTCAGGTCGCGCACGACCTGGCCGAGCTGGCGGGCCGAGACGGCGGGCCGCACCCGGTGCGTCACGTCGTTGGCTCCGACGACGATGACGACGACGTCGGGCTTGTGCTCCAGGCCGAGCTCGAGCTGGCCGGGAAGGTCGCTGGTCTGGGCGCCCACGACGGCGACGCTGCGCACGTCCACCGGGCAGTCCAGCACGTGCGACAGGCCGATCCCGAGCAGCCCGGCCGGCGTCTGGTCGGCGCGCTCGGTGCCGTAGCCGACCGCGGCCGAGTCCCCGGCGACGAGCACGCGCACGGGCTCGCCCGGGAGGTCGGTCCCGTAGAGGCCGTCGGGGGAGGGCGGACGCTCGTCGGTGACGCCGATCGCCTTGCGGGCCAGGACGGCCTCGCCGAGCAGGGTGCCGTAGAACCCGGTCAGGGCGGCGGTGCTTCCCACGAGCGCGGTGGTGGCTACTTTGCGGGGCGTGGGCACGCGGGCCATCTTACGAACACCCGCACCGGTCGTTGCATTCGGAGACCACGTGGGATCGGCCACGTCGTCGGGGGCGGTGGCTAGGGTCGGGGCATGACGACCTTCCTGCCGAACCTGCGCGACGTCGGTGGCCTGCCCGTGGCCGGCGGCGGACGCGTGCGGGGGCGGCGGCGGACGCGGGTTCGGGGAATCGCCCACCGATGCGCCACAATGGGGCCCGTGAGCGACCTGATCGACACCACCGAGATGTACCTCCGCACCATCTTCGAGCTCGAGGAGGAGGGGATCGTCCCGCTGCGCGCCCGCATCGCCGAGCGCCTGCACCAGAGCGGGCCGACGGTGTCGCAGACGGTCGCCCGCATGGAGCGCGACGGCCTGCTGACCGTCGGCGGCGACCGCCACCTCGAGCTGTCCGAGCGCGGCCGCCAGCTCGCCACCCGCGTGATGCGCAAGCACCGCCTGGCCGAGCGCCTGCTGACCGACGTCATCGGCCTGGAGATCGAGTACGTCCACGAGGAGGCGTGCCGCTGGGAGCACGTCATGTCCGAGCAGGTGGAGCGCCGGCTCATCGAGCTGCTCGAGCACCCGACCGAGTCGCCCTACGGCAACCCGATCCCGGGGCTGTCCGAGCTCGGCGACCCGCACGGCCTGGTCGACCACTTCCTCGACGGCGTCGTGCCGCTGCCGCAGGTCGCCGGGGCCACCGACCCGTCCCGCGTCGTCGTGCGCCGCATCGCCGAGGAGCTGCAGAAGGACACCGAGGTCATGTCGGTGCTGCGCCGCGTCGGCGCCCTGCCCGGCAACGACATCCTGGTCTCGCGCACGATCAGCGGCATCACGGTCGCCCGTCAGGGCGAGACCGCCGAGATCGACCACGACGCCGCCTCGCACGTCTTCGTCAGCGCCTGACGCGCGCACCACACGCCCGGTCCCCCGAGGGGCCGGGCCGTCGTGCGTCCCTCAGGGGAGGAGCCGGGGTGCATCCCGAGGACGCTGTCGGGAGCGCCTGGCATGCTGGGGACATGGCAGCGGCTGGCGCACGGCGGTGGTTCTCGCGCACAGGCTCGCTGGCGCTCGGCTGGCTGCTCGTGGTGGTCGGCATCCCGCTCATGCCGCTGCCCGGTCCCGGCACGATCGTGCTGGTCGCCGGGGTCGCGATCCTGTCGCGTCACTACACCTGGGCCGCACGGGTGCTCGACCCGCTCGAGGCCAAGGCGGTCGAGGCCGCGCGCTACGGCGTCGCCACCTGGCCGCGCATCGGGTTCAGCTTCCTCGGCGGCGTGTGGCTCATGGCGCTGGCCGTCGTGTGGACGATCGACCCCCGCATCCCGCGCTTCGAGGTGCTCGGCGTCGGCCTCGGCCCGCACCTGCCCGCCGGGGGCTGGGGCACGGGCCTGGGCCTGGCCGTCTCGGCGATCGCCGCCTGGGCGCTGCTCGCCTACAGCGTCAAGCGCTGGCGCGGGTCACCAGACGACGGCGATGACGACGTTGACGAGCGCGAGGGCACCGACGGCATGGAAGAGGCCCGCTGACGGGTGCGTGCCAGCCTGCTTGCCCTGCTTCTGGCCGAGGAACGCGAGCACGGTCACGACGAGCGCGATGACCAGCTTGACGCCGATCTTGGCGTGGTTCGGGTCGCCGTCGCGCGCGCCGTCGACGGCCTCCCACAGGCCGACCAGCACCAGGCCGGTCAGCAGCGCGGACGCCGCGCCGTGGAACATCCCGGGCACGACCACGCGGGTGCGCATGTGGGTGAGCCAGCCGCCGATGACGATGGCCCACGACACGAGGTGGAGGACGAGGACGAGGTCGTACACGGTTTCCATGGCCCTCATCGTAGGGAACCGCGTCCGGCGTCCGGCCCGGTGGCTCAGGCCTTCTGGAGCAGCGCCAGGACGTCCCGCTCGAGGGCCCGGCCGACCGTGCCGCCGGGGGAGACGCGGCGGTGGTCCGGCGACACCGTCTGGCCGTCCTCGAACAGGTCGACCACGCGCGGGTGACGTACGACGAGCGGGCGACCGCCGGGGTGTTGCCCAGGTGGTCCGACACCTCGCGCATGGCGGCGGTGATCGCCTTCTTGCGCGCCGTCTTCGTCCGCGCGGCGCGCCGGCGAGGGAAAGGGCGGCGATGACGGTGCCCCGCCACGTGCGGAAGTCCTTGGCGGTGTGGTCGTCGCCGAGCTTGGCCTTCACGTAGGCGTTGACGTCGGAGGCGTCCACGTGGTGCCACGCACCGTCCTCGTGGAAGGCCAGCAGGCGCGGGTCGTCGTCCTCACGATCGACCAGGTCGCGCAGCACGGCGACGACGCGCTTGTCGCGCACCGTCACCTCGACGTCCTGGCCGGACTTGCCCACGTAGTGGAAGTCCAGCGCCGTGCGTCCGTGCGGGGTCACGTGGTCGCGCTCGATGGTCGTCAGCCCGTACGAGCCGTTCTCCTCGGTGTAGCGCTCCGAGCCGATGCGGAAGATGCCCAGGTCCAGCAGCGCGAACGCGGCGGCGACGACCTGCGTGCGCCCGAGCTCCTCGCCCGGTGCGGCGGTCAGGTCGCGGCGGGTCGCGGCCCGGCGCTTCACCAGCGTCGCGGCGAACAGCTCGATGCGCTCGAACTTCTCCAGGTCGCGCTTGGTGCGCCAGTCCGGGTGGTACAGGTACTGGCGGCGTCCGGCGTCGTCGGTGCCCACCGCCTGCAGGTGCCCGTTCGGGTGCGGGCAGATCCACACGTCCTTCCAGGCGGGCGGGATCACCAGGTTCTTGCAGCGCACCACGTCCTCGGGCTCGAGCGGCCCGCCGTCCTCGTCGAGGTAGCGGAAGCCGCGGCCCTGCTTCACGCGGTGCCAGCCCGGGCCCTGGCACGTCACTCGTCGCAGCCTCACCATGGTGCGATCACCGTAGGGCGGCGCGGGCGAGGGCGCTCGTCGGCGTCGCTGGTGCCCGCGGCGGCGGCACGCTAGGGTAGGTCGTACAACTTTCAACTAGTGAGGACGCGGTCATGGCAGCGCAGCTCGAGCTCGGACTGGACACCTTCGGCGACGTCACGGTCGACCTGGACGGACATCCGGTCCACCCGGCCCAGGTGGTGCGCGACGTCGTCGAGGAGGCCGTGCTCGCCGACCAGGTCGGCCTGGACTTCATCGGCCTGGGCGAGCACCACCGCGAGGACTTCGCGATCTCCAGCCCCGAGACCGTCCTGGCCGCGATCGCCGCCCGCACCGAGCGCATCCGGCTCGGCTCGGCGGTGACGGTGCTCAGCTCCGACGACCCGATCCGCGTCTACGAGCGGTTCGCGACGGTCGACGCCCTGTCGCACGGACGCGCCGAGGTCGTGCTGGGGCGCGGCTCGTTCACCGAGTCCTTCCCGCTGTTCGGCTTCGACCTGAGCCAGTACGAGGAGCTGTTCGAGGACAAGCTGTCGCTGTTCGCCGAGGCGGTCAAGGAGCAGCCGATCACCTGGTCGGGCAGCACCCGCCCGCCGCTGGAGCAGCAGTCGGTCTTCCCGCCCACCGAGGGCGGCCTGACCACCTGGATCGGCGTGGGCGGCAGCCCGGAGTCGGTCGTCCGCACGGCGCGGTACGGCTTCGGCCTGTTCCTGGCCATCATCGGTGGCGACCCCGTGCGCTTCCGGCCGTACGTCGACCTGTTCCACGACGCGTTGGACAAGATGGGCCAGCCGGCCAAGCCGCTGGCCGTCCACTCGCCCGGCTACGTCGCGGACACCGACGAGCAGGCGCGCGAGGAGCTGTACGAGCACTTCCAGGCCCAGCGCGCCCGCATCGGCGCCCAGCGCGGGTGGCCGGCACCGACGCGGCTGCAGTTCGAGCAGGAGGCCAGCCCGCACGGCTCGCTGTACGTCGGCTCGCCCGAGACCGTGGCCCGCAAGATCGCCCGCACCGTGCAGGCGCTCGGGGCCGACCGCTTCGACCTCAAGTACTCCAACGGCGCCGTGCCGCACGCGCAGCTCCAGCACGCGATCGAGCTGTACGGCACCAAGGTCGCCCCGCTCGTGCGCGACATGCTCGCCGGCTCCTGACCTCCCGCCCTCGCTGGGCGTGACGTTGTGCCCGCTCCACGCGGCGTGTCGCGTGCACAACGTCACCCTCAGCGGGGAGGGGAGGCTCAGCCGGGAGGGGAGGACGCCAGGTCGGTGACCAGGAGCGCGACGTGGAGGGACGTGCGCACCTCGGCGTCGTCCAGGGACGCGTCCAGGACTCGCTCGAGCCGCGCGATGCGGTCGTAGAGCACCGGCCGCGAGACGCCCAGCGCCGTCGCGGCGGCCGCCTTGCTGCCCCAGTGGTCCAGGACGACCCGCAGGACGCCGAGCAGGTCGGTCCCGTCCCGCTCGTCGGCGACGGCGAGCGCGGCGAAGCTCGCGCTCGGCGA
>NZ_JBNFNZ010000153.1:0-5288 GCF_057364525.1 Aeromicrobium sp. PFPM2_SD2 | reverse complement strand
CCACCAGCGCGAGCCCGTGGACCGCGACGGCGGCGCCGGCCACCAGGACGGTCACGGTCGCGGTCGCGTCCGTGCGCGGCGGCGTCGGCGGGGTCGTCATGGCGACAGCGTAGGGACGGCAGCCGTCCGCCGGACGGTCGCTACAGGCCCATCGAGCGGCCGACGATCTCCTTCATGATCTCGGTCGTGCCGCCGTAGATCGTCTGGATGCGGCTGTCGGTGTACGCCTTGGAGATCGGGTACTCGGTCATGAAGCCGTAGCCGCCGTGCAGCTGCAGGCACTGGGCCGCGGCCTTGTTCTGCAGCTCGGTCGTCCACCACTTGCCCATCGCCGCCTCCTCGGCGGTCAGCTCGCCGCGGTTGTGGGCGGCGATGCTGGCGTCGACGAACGCCTGGCCGATGCGGTACTCGGTCTCGAGCGACGCGAGCACGAAGCGGCTGTTCTGGAACGAGCCGATCGGCTTGCCGAACGCCTTGCGCTCCTTGACGTAGTCCAGCGTCATGTCCAGGATCGCCCGGGTCGCGGCCATCGCGCCGACGGAGATCGCCAGGCGCTCCTGGGGCAGGTTCTGCATGAGGTAGATGAAGCCGTGGCCCTCCTGGCCGAGCAGGTTGGCCACCGGGACGCGGACGTCGTCGAAGAACAGCTCGGCGGTGTCCTGGGCCTTGAGCCCCATCTTGTCCAGGTTGCGACCGCGCTCGAAGCCGGCCATGCCGCGCTCGACGACGATGAGCGAGACGCCCATGGCCCCGGCCGACGGGTCGGTCTTGGCCGCCACGACCACCAGGTCGGCCAGGATGCCGTTGGAGATGAAGGTCTTGGCGCCGTTGAGCACGTAGTGGTCGCCGTCGCGCACCGCGGTGGTCGCGATGCTCTGCAGGTCCGAGCCGGTGCCGGGCTCGGTCATGGCGATGGCGCTGATGATCTCGCCGGTGCAGAACGGCGGGAACCAGCGCGCCTTCTGCTCGTCGTTCGCCAGGGCCAGCAGGTAGCTGGAGACGAGGTCGGTGTGCAGCACGAAGCCCACGCCGCTCGCGCCGATGCGGGCCAGCTCCTCGGAGATGATCGCGTGGAAGCGGAAGTCGTGGATGCCGCCGCCGCCGTGCTCCTCGGGCATCATGAAGCCGAGCAGGCCCAGCTCGCCGGCCTTGAGCCACAGCTCGCGCGGGACGACGCCGCCCTTCTCCCACTGCTCGTGGTGCGGCGCGACCTCCTTCTCGCAGAAGGCGCGGACGGTGTCGCGGAAGGCGTCGTGGTCGGGCTCGAAGATGTCGCGCTGCATGGTGATGCTCCTCACGATGGTGGGCCCATCCTGACAGTGACGCTGTCAGGGTCGCAAGCGCCCCACCGGCCATCGCGCAGGGACGAGCGGCCAGCCCCGGTCGACGTCGTCAGGTCCCCGACCGGGTCGCCGACTAGGGTGCGGAGCAACCAGCACGACGGCGGACGGACGGGGACGTGGAGCGACAGGACGAGGCCGAGGCCGAGCAGCGGCGGCTACGCGCGGTGGAGAACGTGGGCGTCCTGGACGACGTCCACCAGCAGCGGCTCGACCGCCTGACCCGCACCGCCCAGGTGGCGTTCGACGTGCCGGCGTCCTCCATCACCCTCGTCGAGGCCGACCAGGCCTGGTACCCCACCATCTGCGGCCTGCCGAGCGACCCCGTCCCGCGCAAGGACACCTACTGCAGCCGCGCGCTCGAGATGGAGCCGGTCGTGGTCTCGACCGACACCGCCGCCGACCCGCGGTTCCGCGACCTGCCCTTCGCCACGGGCGACGCCGCGCTGCGCTTCTACGCCGCCCGCGTGCTGCGCGACGCCGCCGGCAACGCCCTGGGCACCTTCTGCCTGTTCGACTTCGAGCCGCGCGAGTTCGGCGAGCGCGAGCGCCGGCTGCTGGACGAGCTGGGCGGCTGGGCCGAGGCCGAGCTGCTCGCGTCGGCCGAGATGACCCGGGCCCACCAGGTGCAGGCGGCGATGCTGCCGGACGCGCCGCTGGAGCTCGAGCAGTGGCAGGTCGAGGGCGTGTGCACGCCCGCGCAGGCGGTCGGCGGCGACTACTTCGACTACTCGGTCACCGACGGGCTGCTCAGCTTCGGCCTGGCCGACGTCATGGGCAAGGGCACCGGAGCGGCGCTCATCGGCGCCGGCGTCCGGGTCGGCCTGAGGGCGGCCCGCAGCGCCGTGGCCGAGGGCACCGCCGACCTCGGGCGCGTCATCACCCTGCTGGAGCAGGGCAGCATCGCCGACCTGGACCGCGCCGGCTCCTTCGTGACCCTGTTCGAGGGGGTCGTCGACCTCGCGTCGGGCGAGCTGCGCTGGGTGGACGCCGGCCTGGGCCTGGCCGTCCTCGTCCGGGCCGACGGCACCGCCGAGCAGATGCGCGGCGAGGACCTTCCGCTCGGCGTGGTCCCCGGTCGCGGGTTCACCGAGCACGTCACCCGGATGGCGCCGGGCGACCGCCTCGTGGTGTTCAGCGACGGCGTCCTGGACCTGCTGGACGACGAGAACCGCTGGCTCGAGCCGGTCGCCGACCTCGTGCGCCGCCACGCCGTCCCCCGCGACCTGTTCGAGGCGGTCAACGCCCTGGCCCGCACCCGCACGCCCATGGACGACATCACCGTGCTGTCGGTGTACCGCCGCCCGTAGCCCACCCACCGAGCGCTTCCACGCGGGCGCCGCATGTGACATCCTGCGTGTCACGTAGCCGAACCGGAGGAGCCCGATGACCGCGTCCCCCACCCAGCGCCTGGCCACCACCCGCAAGGGCGCCGGCGAGCCGCTCCTGCTGCTGCACGGCATCGGCCACCGCCGGCAGGCGTGGGACCCGGTGCTCGACCGGCTGGCCGAGCGCTACGACGTGATCGCCGCCGACCTGCCCGGCTTCGGCGAGTCCGACCCGTACCCGAAGGGCTCGCGCATCGACATGGAGGCCGCCTGCCGCGTGGTGGTGGCCGAGCTCGAGCGCCAGGGCGTCGAGCGTCCGCACGTCATGGGCAACTCCCTCGGCGGCGCGATGGCGCTGGAGCTGGCCAAGCGGGGGCACGCCCGCTCGGTGGTGGCGCTCAGTCCCGCCGGGTTCTTCCGCCACCTCGGCGACCGCCTGCAGGCGCTCGTGGTGCTGGCCGTCCTCAAGGCGACGGCGGCGGCGCCGGACGGGCTGCTGCGGCGCGTCACCGCGACCCGGCTCGGGCGTCGGATAGCCGGGCTGGCGCTGTTCACGCACACCGAGCGGCTGGACGCCGACGGGATGTACGGCGACTCCCTCGCGCTCAAGCACGGCTCGGCGTTCTGGCCGATCGCCCGCTCCGGCGCGACCTACCACTTCGAGGGGACGGTCGACGTCCCCGTCACCGTCGCCTGGGGCACCCGCGACCGCATCCTGCGCCACGGCCAGGCGAGCCGGGCCCGGCGCCAGCTGGCCGACGCCCGTCACGTCGACCTGCTCGGCGCCGGCCACGTCCCGATGATCGACGAGCCGGACACGATCGTCCGGCTCGTCGAGGAGACGACCGCCCGGGCCTAGCCGCGGCGGCCGTCACCGGTCACGGCACGTAGTTGAACGTGTCCGGGTCCGGGCCGGTGCGGTGGCCCTTGTCGAGCCCGGCGATCGCGGCCACGTCGGCCTCGTCCAGCTCGAAGTCGAACAGCGCGAAGTTCTCCTCCACGCGCGAGCGGGTGACCGACTTGGGGAAGACGATGTCGCCGCGCTGGATCGCCCACCGCAGGGTCACCTGCGCCGGCGTGCGACCGACCTTGCGGGCGATCTCGGTGATCGTCGGGTCGTCCAGCACCTGGCCCTGCGCGATGGGCGACCAGGCCTCGGTGGCGATGCCCTTCTCGCGGTCGTAGGCGCGGATCGTCTCGTTGGTCAGGTACGGGTGCACCTCGACCTGGTTCACCGCGGGCACGATCTCGGCGGACTCCAGGACGCGGTCCAGGTGCGCGGGCTGGAAGTTCGAGACGCCGATCGCGCGGACGTTGCCGGACGCGGCGATCTCCTCCATCGCCTTCCAGGTGTCGACGTAGTCGACGTCGATGCCCGGCAGCGGCCAGTGCACGAGGAACAGGTCGACGTACGTGCCGCCGAGCTTGTCGAGCGTCTCGTCGAACGAGCGCAGCGCGTCGTCGCGACGGTGGTTGTTGTTGTTGAGCTTGCTGGTGACGAAGACGTCCTCACGGGCCAGGCCGGAGGCCTTGAGCGCCTCGCCGACGCCGGCCTCGTTGCCGTACATCTGGGCCGTGTCGACGTGGCGGTAGCCGACCTCGAACGCGGTCAGCACCGCGTCCTTCGTCTCGTCGGGATCGACCTGGAAGACGCCGAAGCCCAGCTGCGGGATCTCGACGCCGTTGTTGAGGGTGATGGTGGGAACGGTCATGGCCCCACCATAGAACCGTTCGCAAATACCCGCGCGTGCAAGCAGTTCCGGCGGACGGTGCTCGTCAGTCCACGCGATGGATGCCGAGGTCGGTCCGACCGGGCAGCAGGTCGGCCCGCAGGGCCCGGTCGTGGCCGTAGTCGCCGTCGCGCAGGCGCCGGAACGACCGGGCGGGCTCGGTGTCGACCGTCTCCAGCCGGGCCCGCAGCCGCTGCACCTCACGGTCGACGCCGGCCGCCTCGAGGGCGTCGGCGTCGGGCACCACGTGGAGGTCGAGCGTCTCGATGCCGACGTACCAGAGCACCCCGTGGGTGATCGGGAACAGCAGCGACTCGAGGTCCCCGCTGACGCCGCGCGGCCCCATCGAGCGCTCGTCCTCGCCCGCGGTGACGACGACCAGGGCCCGGCGTCCGGCCAGGCCGCCGTCCCCGTACCGCCGCGGCAGGCCCGTCCCGGGGTCGGTGTCGCCGAAGGCGAACCCGCTGGTCAGCACGCGGTCGAACCAGCCCTTCAGGATCGCCGGCGGGCCGTACCACCACAGCGGGAACTGCAGCACGAGCAGCTCCGCGGCGGCCAGCTTCGCCTGCTCCGCGCGGACGTCGGCGGGCTGCTGCCCGGCCGCGTACGCCTCGCCGGCCAGCACCGCGAGGTTGCCGGGCCGGTCGGCCAGGTCGCCGAGGTCGCGGTCGCCGAGCACGGGGTCGAAGCCCTGTGCGTTCAGGTCGGACGTCGTCACGTCGTAGCGGCGCGACAGGGCCGCGACGCCCTCGCGGAAGAGCCGACCGTTGAACGACCCGGGCCGGGGGTGGGCGTGGACCCAGAGCGCGGAGCCGGGGGTGGGGCGGGTGCTCGATCGTCGATCCGCGGCGCCGTCCGCCGGGGACGCCACGGCCACGACGCCGTGGTGA
>NZ_JBNFNZ010000152.1:0-5314 GCF_057364525.1 Aeromicrobium sp. PFPM2_SD2 | reverse complement strand
CGGGCGGCGAGCCGGTGCTGATGCTGGCCGACCACCCCGGTCACCGGCGGCTACCCGGCGCCGGCGTGCACGAGGCGCCGGCGACGCCGCCGCCCAGCTGCGTCCGGGCCAGCCGGTCACCCTGAGCTGGAGCGCTCCTTCGCGCTGAGCGTGACGTTGTGCACGCGACACGCCGGTGCGGGCGTGCACGACGTCACGCCCAGCGAGATGGCGACCGTTCGGACGAACCTTTGGGAGCGCGCCCAGGACGCCGGCGTCCTCGATAGGGTTGAGGCATGGTCACCCTCGCCGATCTGCAGGTCACGACGCTCGGGGAGCCGACCATCCCCTCCCCGCTCGCCGGCTACGTCGGCGGCCGCGCCACCAACGAGTACTACGTCGGCGAGGACGACCGCGTCCTGTTCGACGACACCCTCGCCCTGGTCAAGCAGCGCGGCCTGCCGCTCGACGAGCTGCCGACGTTCGAGGCGGGCGGCGCACGCGAGCGCATCTACTTCGACCCGGCCGCCACGCGCGCCGGCATCGTCACCTGCGGCGGCCTGTGCCCCGGGCTCAACGACGTCATCCGCGCCATCGTCTTCGAGCTGTACGAGCACTACGGCGTCACGGACGTGCTGGGCTTCCGCAACGGCTACGCCGGGCTCGTGCCCGAGTGCGACCTCGAGCCGATGGTGCTGACGCCGGAGTCGGTGGCCAACATCCACGAGCGCGGCGGCACGGTGCTCGGCAGCTCGCGCGGCGCCCAGGACGTCGGCGTCGTCGTGGACGAGCTGGAGTCGCGCGGCGTCAACGTCTTCTTCGTCATCGGCGGCGACGGCTCGATGCGCGGCGCGCACAAGATCGCCCAGGAGTGCCTGCGCCGGGGCAACGGCATCGCCGTCGTCGGCGTGCCCAAGACGATCGACAACGACATCCCGCACATCGGGCAGAGCTTCGGCTTCCAGACCGCGTTCTCGCGCGCCGCGGAGTCGATCAAGGCGGCCAAGGTCGAGGCCGAGGCGGCGCTCGGCGGCGTCGGCATCGTCAAGGTCATGGGCCGGCACGCCGGCTTCATCGCCTGCTACTCGGCGATCGCCGGGCACGACGCCGACTTCGTCCTCATCCCCGAGGTCCCGTTCGACCTGGACGGCGAGAACGGCCTGCTGGCCCACCTGCACCGGCGGGTCGCCGAGCGGGGGCACGCGGTCATCGTGGTGGCCGAGGGTGCCGGGCAGCAGCACTGCGAGACGAACGGCGCGACCGACCCGTCGGGCAACGCGGTGCTCGGCGACATCGGCTCGCTGCTGCGCGAGCGCATCCGCCAGGACTTCGCCGGACGGGGCGAGCCGGTGAACGTGCGCTACTTCGACCCCGGCTACCTGATCCGCTCCGTGCCGGCCGACCCGGTCGACTCGGTCTACTGCGCCCGCCTCGCCCAGATCGCCGTGCACGCGGCGATGTCCGGCCGCACCGACATGGTCGTCGGACGTCGCCGGCACCGCTTCGTCAACGTGCCGATCGCCTACGTGACGCACCGGCCGCACAGCGTCTCGCCCGACGGCGACCTGTGGCTCAGCGTGCTCGAGTCGACCTCGCAGCCGCACGCGATGCGCGCCTGACCGACCCCGCGTCCGCATGGTGGGACATCGGTCCACGATGCGTCCGCCGTGCCACGGTGGGACCTTCGAGCGCTTCCGAGGAGGACCCATGAGCGAGAACTGGTCGTTCGAGACCAAGCAGATCCACGCCGGCCAGACGCCCGACCCGACCACGGGCGCCCGGGCGCTGCCGATCTACCAGACGACGTCGTACGCGTTCCGCGACACCCAGCACGCGGCCGACCTGTTCGGGCTGGCCGAGCCGGGCAACATCTACACGCGCATCATGAACCCCACCCAGGACGTCGTGGAGCAGCGCATCGCCGCGCTCGAGGGCGGCGTCGGCGCGCTGCTCGTCGCGTCCGGCCAGGCGGCCACGACCGGCGCGCTGACCAACGTCGCGGAGGCCGGCGATCACGTCGTCGCCTCGGCCAGCCTCTACGGCGGCACCGACAGCCTGCTGCGCCACACCTTCCCGAAGCTGGGCATCGAGGTGTCGTTCGTCCTCGACCCGGGCAACCCGGACGAGTGGCGCGCCGCGACCCGCGAGAACACGAAGGCGTTCTTCGGCGAGACCGTCGGCAACCCCAAGGGCGACATCCTCGACCTCGAGGCGATCGCCGCCGTCGCGAAGGAGGTCGGCGTCCCGTTCATCGTCGACAACACCGTCGCCACGCCCTACCTGCTCAACCCGCTGCAGCACGGCGCCGACACCGTCGTGCACTCGGCGACCAAGTACATCGGCGGCCACGGCACCGCGATCGGCGGCGTCGTCGTCGACGGCGGCACCTTCGACTACGCCGCGCACGGCGACAAGTTCCCTGGCGTCACCGAGCCCGACGCGAGCTACCACGGCCTGAAGTACGCCGAGGCGCTCGGCCCGGCGGCCTACCTCACCAAGCTGCGCGTGCAGTACCTGCGCAACGTCGGCCCGGCCATCGCCCCGTTCAACGCCTTCCTGCTCGCCCAGGGCCTGGAGACGCTGAGCCTGCGCATCGAGCGCCACGTCGAGAACGCGCAGAAGGTCGCGCAGTGGCTCGAGGCCCGCGACGACGTCGCCGCGGTCGGCTACGCCGGCCTGGACTCCAGCCCGTACCGGGCGCTCGCGCAGAAGTACCTACCCAAGGGCGCCGGTGCGATCGTCACCTTCGAGCTGCCCGGCGGCGTCGAGGCCGGACGCTCGTTCATCGACGCGCTCGAGCTGCACAGCCACGTGGCCAACATCGGCGACGTGCGCAGCCTGGCCATCCACCCCGCGTCCACGACGCACTCCCAGCTGACCGCCGAGGAGCAGGCCGGCTCGGGCGTCACGCCCGGACTGGTGCGCCTGGCCGTCGGCCTGGAGGGCATCGACGACATCCTGGCCGACCTGGACGCCGGCTTCCGCGCCGCCAAGTGACCCGTCCCAGCGATCGCCCTCGAGCCACCGGTGCGTGGCTCGAGGGCGATCCCGTGGGGGACCGGCGTCTCCACGACGTCGGCGAGCTGAAGCTCGAGTCCGGCGTCGTGCTGCCGGACGTCCGCCTGGCCTACGAGACGTGGGGGACGTTCGACGGCGACAACGCCGTGCTGGTCGAGCACGCCCTCACCGGCGACAGCCACGTCCACGGCCCGGCCGGACCGGGCCACCCGACGTCCGGCTGGTGGGACGCCGTGGTCGGGCCCGGCCTGCCGATCGACACCGACCGCTGGTTCGTCGTCGCCCCGCACCACCTCGGCGGCTGCCAGGGATCCACGGGTCCCGCGTCGCTCGACCCCGACGGACGCCGGTGGGGCAGCCGGTTCCCGCACGTCACGATCCGCGACCAGGTCGCCGCCGAGCTCACCCTCGCCGACGCGCTCGGCGTCGGGCGCTGGCACGCCGTCGTCGGCGGGTCGGCCGGCGGCATGCGCGCCCTGGAGTGGGCGGTCACCGCCCCCGAGCGGGTCGCGCGACTCTTCCTGCTGGCCAGCTCGGCCGCCGCGTCGGCCGAGCAGATCGCCCTCTCCAGCATCCAGGTCGCGGCCATCCGGGCCGACCCGCACTTCCACGGCGGCGACTACTACGACGCCGAGCGCGGACCCGACGCCGGGCTCGACCTCGCCCGCCGCATCGCCCACGTCGCCTACCGCAGCGAGGCCGAGCTCCAGCAGCGCTTCGGGCGCACCGAGCAGGACGAGCTGCCGGTCGCCGAGGGCGGACGCTGGGCGGTCGAGTCCTACCTGCAGCACCACGGCGCGAAGCTCGTGCGGCGCTTCGACGCCAACAGCTACGTCACGCTCACCCGGGCGATGGACAGCCACGACGTGGGCCGCGGCCGCGGTGGCGTGGCCGCCGCGCTGGCCCGAGTGACCGCTCGCACCGTCGTCGCCGGCATCGACTCCGACCGCCTCTACCCGCTGCACCAGCAGCACGAGCTGGCCGACGGCATCGCCGGCTGCGACGGGCTGCAGGTGGTGACGTCGCTGCACGGCCACGACGGCTTCCTGGTGGAGGCCGACCAGGTCGGCGCGCTGGCCCGCGCGCTGCTCGACGCCTGAGCGCAGCAGGGCCGGCCCCGGGGACGGGACCGGCCCTGCCTCGCGCGCGTCCTACCGGCGCGAGCCCTAGCGGTGCCTGCGGTGGTGACCCTTGCGGTCACCGGAGAAGGCGACCTTCACGATCTTGCCGGTCGGGGCCGGACCCTGCGGTCCGAACGTGTCCGTCGTGGCGTAGAGCGTGCTGGCCCCGTGGCGGCCGGGCAGCCACTCGACCGCGGCAGGCGCGGTCAGCGGCAGGGCGGAGCGGCTGTAGCCCCAGCCGTGGCGGTGCCGGCGCGGCGTCAGTAGCGTGACCTGGCCCTGGCCCTGCGCCCCACCGAACAGCTCGGCGACCGCGAGCTGGCCCTTCGGTCCGACCGCGACGTCGACCGCGCCGACGAAGCCGTCCGCGACCCGCTGGAACCGGCCCTTCCACGGCTTGAGCTGGAACAGCGCGCCGCGCGCCCCGAGGCTCGCGTCCTCCGGACCGCCGGGCAGCGACGTCACGTAGAACTTGCCGTCGGGGCCCTCCTCGATGTCGGTCGGCACGGCCTCGAACCAGTACGGGTAGCCGGCCGCACAGGCGGGCAAGCCCTGCGCGGCGAGGATCTCCGGCGTGGCCTTGACCGGCTTGGCCGCGGGCATGGCGGCGACGGTCGAGACCCGTCCGCCGTACTCGTCGACCCACAGGATGGCGTTGGCCGCCGCGTCCGCGACGAACACGCCACCGCGGGCCGGGAGCGTCGCGTACGGGTGGCTCTCCACGATGCCGGGGTAGGTGGCCGGCTTGTCGGCCGGGAACTGCGCCAGGCAGGTGGGGTCCTTGAGCGTCCGGAAGCCGTAGAGCGTCCGGCGGTCGGGGTTGCGCCGTTTCTCGTGGTCGAACAGGTCGCCCATCTTGCGCGGCGTCGTCGCCCCGTCGCGCAGCGCCCACAGGACGGCCGACGGGTTCTGCGGGTCCATGCCGGTCGTCGTCAGGTAGGTCGTGTGCCCGCGCCGCGACACCGAGCCGACCTCGTCCCCGCCGCTGCTGAACAGGTTGGTCTTCGCGCCGGTGCGCGAGACCCGGGTCAGCAGCCCGGCGAAGTTCTGCGAGACGAACGAGGTGCCGTCACGGTCGACGGCCAGCTTCAGCGGCGTGAGCAGGCCGTCGGTGATGGTGGTGGGGGCGCCCGGACGGCCGGGGCCGCCATGGTTCCCGCCGGCCGCGGCGGGTCCGGCGAGACCGGCGGTGAGGG
>NZ_JBNFNZ010000151.1:0-5315 GCF_057364525.1 Aeromicrobium sp. PFPM2_SD2 | reverse complement strand
TCTGGATGCCTCCCACGTGTGCACCGTCCCGGTCCCGGGCGGCCGGTGCGGCGGACCCGTGCGCGCCCCCATCATCCCACGCCGGGGCGCCCCGGAGCGCTGGAACCCGCCGGCGGCGCCGGCTCGACGAGCGTTCCGACAGATCGCCGTGGGGCCACACGGGGGGAACAGGACGAGAACGGTTCTCGTTGGAGCGGAGCAGGACCGTCTCGTGAGGAGGAACGCATGAAGGTCAGGAGCTCGCTGCGCTCACTGAAGGACCAGCCGGGCGCGCAGTGGTGCGCCGCCGCGGACGCACCTACGTGATCAACAGGCAGGACCCGCGGCTCAAGGGCCGCCAGGGCTGACGAGCGGCCGCGCCCGCCCACCCGTGGCGGGCGCGGCCGGCTAGTCGGCGACGACCTGGTCGCGGCCCGCGCGCTTGGCGCGGTAGAGGTTCTCGTCCGCCCGGCGCATCAGCTCGTGCGCGTCGACCTGGTTGTCGCGCGCGGTGGCCACGCCGACGCTCACCGTGACGGTGCGGTCGACCAGCTCGCTCCAGTCGTGGTCGCGCACCTCCAGGCGCAGGCGCTCGCAGGCCTTGAACGCCTGGCCCTCGTCGGCCTCGGGCAGCACGACCACGAACTCCTCGCCGCCGAGCCGGGCCACGGTCGCGGTCGCCGGGACGACGCCCTCCATGCGGCGCGCGAGCTGGCGCAGCACCTGGTCGCCGACCAGGTGCGAGGTGGTGTCGTTGACCTGCTTGAAGTGGTCGACGTCGACGACCGCCAGCGACAGCACCATGCCCTCCGTGCGAGCCCGCGCCTCCAGGGCGGACAGCTGCGCCTCCAGGAAGCGACGGTTGTACAGACCGGTCAGGGCGTCGCGCAGGGCCATGTCGCGGAACTGCTCGGCCTCGCGGCGTCCCTCGCGCACCTCGAACACCAGCTGGGTCAGCTCGGCCTGGCGCTCGCGCTCGTCGTCGCGCTGCGCCGCGGCCTCCTCGTCGTAGCGCAGCATCTCCAGGAAGGCGGCCTCGAAGTCGCCGCGCGCGGCGTGCAGCAGGGCACGCTCGCGCCGGGCCCGCACGCCGATGGAGCCGAGCCCGCCGCGGCTCTCGCAGACCTCCAGGCAGCGCTCGACCGTCGCCGTCGCCCGGTCGATGGCCCCGGAGAGCCGCTGCACCTGCACGAGGGTCAGCAGCACCTCGGGCAGCAGGTCGGCCTCGTCCTCGTCGGGGATGCCGCCGTTGACCAGCGGCAGCAGCAGCGCCTCGGCCTGGTCGTAGTCGCCGCGCAGGGTGGCGACCGCCGCGACGGTGTCGATGTCGCCGGGCCGCAGCGGGATGCCGGTGGTCTCGGACAGCTCCTGCAGCCGCTGGACGAGCTGCGTCGCCTTCTCGACCTCGCCGCGCTGGTAGGCGCCGTAGGCCATGTTGTTGAGCACCGAGCGCGCCATCTGGTGGTTGCCGTGCGTCGTGGCGATGTCCAGCGCCTCGTGGTGGTGGCGCGACGCGTCCGCGCGACCGCCGTCTCCAGCGTCATGGCCAGCACGACGAGGTGGGCGCCGCGCAGCAGCGGCGGGACGTCCTCGGGCAGGTACTGCACGCTGAGGACGCCGTGGCGCCGGGCCTCGGCCATGTCGCCGACGTAGAAGTGCTGGTAGGCCAGCAGCAGGTGGCTGCGGGCCAGGACGTGGGCCTGGCCGTTGTCGGCGGCCCACTGGTTGACCTGGTCGAGCACCGGCGCGGCACTGGCGAGGTCGCCGGCCCGCATGCTGGCGTCGGCGATGACGAGCCGCGCACGGGCCTCGAGGTCGTCGCGTCCGAGCAGCAGCGCCTGCTCCTGGATCTCGGCCGCGAGCTGCGGATCCTCGCTCGACCGGTCGATCTCCATGCCCAGCAGGGCGTCGTCGAGCGCGGCCTCGGACGAGGACGAGGTGTCGCGCGTCGAAGTCATGGGAGTCATTGTCGGGCATCGCAACGGAAAAAACCGCGACTCGCGCATGATCCGTGCCACTCGTGCGAGACACCGTCCCGAGGGCTGGGACGGAGGGCCTCGACGCCTCCCCCGGACGGTGCTCCGTGGCCTGCTCGGGCGCGCTCCTTGAGCCTGTCGAAGGGCGCCTGTGGACACGCGCATTCCTGTCGGTGGCTGCACCCACGGTGGGAACATCAGTTCGATTCGGGGGAATCATGGTCGCTGCGCTGGTCGAGAGGACGTCGCCGGTCGACGTGCGCCTGTCCGCGATCGAGGCCGAGCTCGATGCTCTGGACCCGACGACCTACCTCGACCAGTCCCCCACCGAAGCCCGCCAGACCGCGATGCGTCTGCAGCGGCTGCAGGCCCGGCTGGCCGCGCACAGTGCCGCGGCCGTGCGGGCGGTCGACGCTCTCGTCCCCGTCGGCACCGCCGGGTCGACCGGGACGGCCGACCTGCTGGCCCGTGACTTCGGACACGACCGGCGTGCGGCCGGGCGTCAGGTGCGCCTCGCCGAGGCGCTCGGTGAGCGCACCGCGACGGAGAAGACGCTCGCGGACGGGCTCATCACCGAGTGGCAGGCAGCCCTGATCGTGAACACGCTCCGCGGGGTGCCCGCGGAGCACCGGGACCGGTGCGAGCAGACGCTGATCGCCGCCGCCCAGACGCTGTCGGCCAAGGACCTGTCCCGCCGTGCCAAGCGGATCGCCGACGTCTATGCACCCAAGCCGGAGGTGGACCGGCTCGAGAACGAGTCGCTCGAGGCCCAGGAGGCCCGCGCGTGGGAGCGGACCTCGTTCTGGATGGTCGACGACCGCGACGGCACCTGGCGTGGCGGCTTCGTGCTCCCGGACCTGCAGGCGGAGATGCTGCGGACGATGCTCGACGCCTTCACCGCCCCGCGGCAGAGCGAGTCGCCAGTCCCTGAGCCGTTCGAAGGAACGCAGGCCGGCTTTGACCGGCTGACCCAGCGGCAGGGCCACGCGTTCGCCCACCTGATCGAGAAGATGCCCGTCGACGGGCTGCCGCAGTCCGGCACCACCGCCGCGACCCTGGTCGTCACCACCGACCTGAAGGACCTGCAGTCCGGACTCGCCGCCGCGACCATCGCCACCGGCACCCGGCTCTCGGCCGGCGAGACCCGACGCCTCGCCTGCTCAGCCGGCATCATCCCCGCCGTCCTCGACGGCAACAGCGTCCCGCTCGACCTCGGACGGACGAAGCGCCTGTTCACCAAGCACCAGAAGATCGCCCTCGGACTCCGCGACCTGGGCTGCGTCGCCCCGGGAAAGGAACCGTCGCACCAAGGGCATAGCCGCGACGGCGGACCGACCACCCGC
This sequence comes from Aeromicrobium sp. PFPM2_SD2, assembly GCF_057364525.1. NCBI lineage: Bacteria > Bacillati > Actinomycetota > Actinomycetes > Propionibacteriales > Nocardioidaceae > Aeromicrobium > Aeromicrobium sp. PFPM2_SD2. The sequence continues at coordinate 2,017 of NZ_JBNFNZ010000151.1, read as the reverse complement.
CTGGTCCGAGATCCACCACCCGATCCCCTGGAGCCAGGGCGGCGAGACGAACCTCGACAACGCCGTCCTCCTCTGCCCCCGACACCACCACCAGGCCCACCAGCAGGACTGGCAGTTCCGTCGAGCATCGGACGGCCGCGTCCAGACCCGCGGACCCGACGGACAGTGGAAGGACGACGGACGATGGCGCCCCTGAGCGACGCCGGACCACGGACGTGCCTGCTGAGCGCCGGGCGGCGCTCACGTACCCTGGCGCCGACCTCCGTCCCCGAGTCCTGGAGAAGCACCCATGACGCGTCGCGCCCCGGCGCTGGCCACCCTCACGCTCGCGCTCGCCCTGCTCACCGCGTGCAGCGGCGCCGGCGACCGTTCCGGGACGAGCGCCGAGGTCACGCCGAGCCCGGTGTTCCCGTCCACCACGGCTCCGACGCCCGCCCCGTCGAGCGACGCTGCGGCCCAGGACGCCGAGGGCCAGGACGACGGCGACATCGACGTCCGGGTGCAGAACGGACGCAAGTACGCGGACGACCCGGTCGTCGCGCAGTTCCGCGAGCTCACGTCGGCGATCTACCGCAGCATCAACGGCGGCCGTCTCGTCCCCGAGCTCGACGAGCTGGGCAGCGAGCAGGTCCGCGACTTCGTCCAGGAGACGGCCGAGGTGGCGTGGGAGCGCGGCTGGTCCGTGCCGACCGACCCGCTGTTCCGCGTGGCGGTCTCCGACGAGACGCAGCTGAAGGTCTGCGTCCGCGGCGACACGCAGCACTTCCTGGACCAGTCGGGCGAGCCCGTCTCCGAGAGCGACGAGACCTGGTACCGCATCGTGCTCGGGGTCGAGGGTGCGCCGGACGCGGTGCGCTTCACGTCCTACGAGCCCGAGGGCACCTGCCGCGCCTCCTGACCCGGAGGCGTGCGGCGACACTCAGAGCATCCGCTGCAGGTGCCGGTGCCGCTGCACGACCGTGTGCTTGAGCACGAGCCCGACGTGCAGCGTCACGACCACGGCCAGCACCAGCTGCGTCCCGACGTGGACGGCCAGCAGCGACTCGCCGGTCAGCGCGAGCAGCAGCCCGCTGGCCGGCACCACGAGCAGCAGCGCCAGCATCGCCTTCTCCAGCAGTCCCTCGAGGCGGCGCTCGCCGGGCCCGAGGTGCTCGGCCCAAGGCGGCAGCGCCGTGACGCGCCGCCGCACGATCCGCACCACCCCGAGCCGCAGCAGGCCGAGCCCGAGCAGGACATGCACCTCCACGGCGCTCACGCCGTCGTCGAGCACCGCGCCGGACGCCACGTCGCGCAGCTCCTGCGAACCCGGCTCGTCGTCCAGCCGGTCCGCGGCGGCCTCACGACGCTCGACCTCCGCCTCGAAGCGCTCCTCGGCCGCCTCGCCCTGCTGCTCCGCCGCCGCCTCGCCCCGCTCCTCGAACCGGTCGACGGCCTGCTCGGCCCGGTCGACGCGGCGCCGGCGTCCATGGTCAGGCCGACGACGAGCTGGGTCACCAGCGCCAGGACGGTGAGCCAGTGCTGCGTCTTGGCGACGCCGTCGTAGGCGGTGCGGGACGGGGGGCCTGCCATGGCGGCACGCTAGCGGGCCGGGTGGGGCGCGGCGCTCAGCCGAGCGTCATGCGGGCGATGGCCACCAGGCCGACCACGACGATGACGGTGCGCAGCACCGGCGGGGACAACCGGCGGCCCACCCGTGCCCCGACCAGACCGCCCGTCGTCGCGCCGATCGCGACCAGCAGCACGACGTGCCAGTCGATCCGGTCCCAGGCGACGAGCATGAACGTCACCGCGGCGATCGCGTTGACGCCGGTGGTCAGGGCGTTCTTGAGCCCCACCACCGACTGCAGCGGGACGCTCGTCATCACCGTCATGAGCCCCATGACGAGGATGCCCTGGGCGGCGCCGAAGTAGCCGCCGTAGACGCCGAGCAGCCCGATGCCGACCGCCAGCGCGGCGGTGCGGGCCGGCGTGAGCTCGACCGGCAGGCCCCCCGCGCGCCCGCGCGGCGCGGCGCTGG
>NZ_JBNFNZ010000150.1:0-5370 GCF_057364525.1 Aeromicrobium sp. PFPM2_SD2 | reverse complement strand
CTCACCGTCGAGCAGCGCCGGTGCTCGGCCGCCGCTGTCCGGCCTCGAACGCGTCCTGGACGCCGACGCCGACGACGTCGACGAGCTGCGCCGCAGCACCCGCGAGACCCGGTCCGCCCTGCAGGCGGTCGAGAAGGTCGCGCTGGAGGCCGCCCGCACCGAGATCCTGCGCGCCCGCAACGAGGTCGGCACCGATCCCGAGGTCGTCGACCACCTGCTGCGCCGCCTCGACCTGCGCACCGTCCTGCTCGACCACTGACCCGGACGCACGAAGGCCCCCACCGATCGCGGTGGGGGCCTTCGTCCGTCGGGTGACGGTCAGTGCATCATGACCGGCGCCTGGCCGCCCTGGTCGTCCAGCGCCGCCTCGCGCTTGCGGGGCAGGAACGCGACCGGGATCAGCGTCGCGACCAGGATCAGCGCCGCAACCCAGTAGGTGGTCGAGAACGCGTCGGCCCACTCGCGCAGACCCGTCGGGACGAACGCGTCACCCAGGCGCTGCGCGACCTCGAGGGCGCCGGCGGGCGGCTGCTCGCCCTGCGCCTCGGCCCGGAACGTGGCGCCGAGCGCCGACGCGGCGTCCGAGGCCTTGATCTGGTTGGTCAGGACGACGGTCATCAGCGCCACGCCGATCGAGCTGCCGACCTGCTGGATGACGTTGATGAGCGTCGAGCCGCGGGCCACCTCGTGGGCACCGAGCGTGCGCAGCGCGGAGGTGAAGACCGGCATCATCGTCGCGCCCATGCCCAGGCCCATGACGAACAGCCAGGCCATGACCTGGACGTACGGCGTGTCGACCTCGGCGCTCTGCGTCAGGCCGAACATGCCCACGATGATGCCCACGAAGCCGAACGGCACGATGCGCCCGACCGGCAGGCGGTCGGCCAGGGTGCCGGCGATCGGCATCGTCAGCATCGCGCCGATGCCCTGCGGGGCCACGAGCAGGCCGGCCTTGAGCACCGACTCGCCGCGGATCTGCTGGAAGTAGGTCGGCACGAGCAGCAGCGCTCCGAAGAAGGCCAGCGTGAACAGGAACATCACGATGGTGGCCAGCGTCAGGTTGCGGTCCTTGAACAGGCGCAGGTCGAGCAGCGGGTGCTTCGGCTTGAACGAGTAGAAGACGAACGCGACGATCAGCGCCAGGCCGACGAGGCCGGGCAGCAGCACCCGCGTGGACGCGACGGTGCCGGTCTCGGGGATGGACGAGACGCCGTAGAGGAACAGCGCCAGGCCCGGCGACATCAGCAGCACGCCGACGAGGTCGAAGGACTCGCTCGGCTCGGTGTCGTCCTTGGGCAGGATCATGAACGCGTAGACCAGCGCCACGATGCCGATGGGCAGGTTGATGAGGAACACCCAGTGCCACGAGGCGGCGTCGATCAGCCAGCCACCGAGGATCGGGCCCATGATCGGGCCGAGCAGCATCGGGATGCCGAGGATGGCCATGAGCCGGCCCATGCGGTGCGGGCCGGCGGCGCGGGTCATGATCGTCATGCCCAGCGGCATCAGCATGCCGCCGCCCAGGCCCTGGATCACGCGGAACGCGACCAGCGACTCGATGCTCCAGGCCGCGGCGCAGGCGGCCGAGCCGAGGGTGAACAGGGCGAGCGCGGTCATGTAGAGGCGCTTGGTGCCGAAGCGGTCGGCGGCCCAGCCGGTCAGCGGGATGACCGCGGCGAGGGCGAGCGTGTAGCCGGTGACGGTCCACGCGACGGTGGACAGCTCGGCGACCTCGAACTCCTTCTGGAACGTCGGCAGGGCCACGTTCACGACGGTGATGTCGAGGATGGACATGATGGCGCCGAGGACGACGACGCCGGCGACCTTGAGGATCTCCGGGGTGATCTTGTCGTCGTCGGCGGCGGGCGCGACAGGACTGGTCATAGGTACTTCCTGGGGCTGGACGGTCTCCCGCGATGGTGACCACGGGCGCGTCAGGCTACTGCAGGGCACTGACAGGGCGGTGAACATCGGTGAACGTCCAGGTATTCCCGGGGCCGGCGACCCACGAGCACGCGGCGCCATCCCGTAGACTTGCTCCGGCCCTCAGTCGAGGAACCACTCCCCACGCAAGGACGTCCACCCGCATGCCCACTCGCTCCGACCTGCGCAACGTCGCGATCGTCGCCCACGTCGACCACGGCAAGACCACGCTCGTCGACGCCATGCTCCAGCAGCAGGGCGCCTACCAGTCCCACCAGGAAGTGACCGAGCGGGTCATGGACTCCGGCGACCTGGAGCGCGAGAAGGGCATCACGATCCTCGCGAAGAACACCGCGGTGCGCTACGAGGGCCCCGGCTCCGACGGCGGCGTCACCATCAACATCATCGACACCCCCGGCCACGCCGACTTCGGTGGCGAGGTCGAGCGCGGCCTGTCGATGGTCGACGCGGTCGTCCTGCTCGTGGACGCCTCCGAGGGCCCGCTGCCCCAGACCCGCTTCGTGCTGCGCAAGGCGCTCGCCGCGAAGATGCCGGTCATCCTGGTCGTCAACAAGGTCGACCGTCCCGACGCGCGCATCGCCGAGGTCGTCGACGAGACCTACGACCTCTTCCTCGACCTGCTCGGCGACGAGGCCAGCGACGACGCGCTCGACTTCCCGGTCGTCTACGCCTCGGGCAAGGCCGGCCGGGCGTCGGTCGAGCAGCCCGAGGACGGCACGCTGCCCGAGAACGACAACCTCGAGCCGCTGTTCAAGACGATCCTCGAGCACGTCCCGGCCCCCGAGTACACCGAGGGCGCGCCGCTGCAGGCGCACGTCACCAACCTCGACTCCTCGCCGTTCCTCGGCCGCCTGGCCCTGGTCCGCGTCGAGGAGGGCGAGCTGCGCAAGGGCCAGCAGGTGGCGTGGATGAAGCGCGACGGCTCGGTGCAGAACGTCAAGATCACCGAGCTGCTCATCACCGAGGCGCTCGAGCGCAAGCCCGGCGAGAAGGCCGGCCCCGGCGACATCGTGGCCGTCGCGGGCATGGCCGACATCATGATCGGCGAGACGCTGGCCGACCCGGAGAACCCGGTCGCGCTGCCGCTCATCCACGTCGACGAGCCGGCCATCTCGATGACGATCGGCACCAACACGTCCCCGCTCGCCGGCCGCGAGAAGGGCACGAAGGTCACCGCCCGCCTGGTCAAGGACCGCCTCGACTCCGAGCTCATCGGCAACGTGTCGCTGCGCGTCCTGCCCACCGACCGTCCGGACGCCTGGGAGGTGCAGGGCCGCGGCGAGCTGGCGCTGGCCATCCTGGTCGAGCAGATGCGTCGCGAGGGCTACGAGCTGACCGTGGGCAAGCCGCAGGTGGTCACCAAGCAGATCGACGGCAAGCTGCACGAGCCGATCGAGCGCCTGACGATCGACGCCCCCGAGGAGTACCTGGGCGCCATCACCCAGCTGCTGGCCGTCCGCAAGGGCCGCATGGAGCAGATGGTCAACCACGGCACCGGCTGGGTCCGCATGGAGTTCGTCGTGCCGTCGCGCGGCCTCATCGGCTTCCGCACGGAGTTCCTCACCGACACGCACGGCACCGGCATGGCGCACCACGTGTTCGAGGGCTACGAGCCGTGGTTCGGCGAGATCAACACGCGTCCGAGCGGCTCGCTCGTGGCCGACCGCGCCGGCGCGGCCACCGCGTACGCGATGACCAGCCTGCAGGAGCGCGGCACGATGTTCGTCGAGCCGACCACCGAGGTGTACGAGGGCATGATCGTCGGCGAGAACAGCCGCGACGACGACATGAACGTCAACATCACCAAGGAGAAGAAGCAGACCAACATCCGCTCGGCGACGTCGGACAACTTCGAGAAGCTGATCCCGCCGAAGAAGCTGTCGCTCGAGCAGTGCCTGGAGTTCTGCCGCGAGGACGAGTGCGTCGAGGTCACGCCGACCGCCGTGCGCATCCGCAAGGTCGTGCTGGACGCCGGCGAGCGCGCCCGCACCGCCCGCAAGCGCTGAGCCCCTCGCCCGTACGCGAGCCGCGAGCCCGCCGTTCCCCTCGGGGAGCGGCGGGCTCGTGCGTCGTGGGGGGCTGTGCTGTGGGGTGGTCAGAGCGGTGAGTTGTGGTCACTCCTGCAACAACGGTGGTGAGTGCTGGTCACTTTCGGGGCGAAAAGTGACCACACCTCACCGCTCCGCACGGATGGGACGGTCGAGCGCAGCCCAGGCCGTGCCGAAGTGGGGCGGAGGTCCGTCGTAGCCCCGCCGGCGCAGCTCGTCGTGGACGCGTTGGACCAGCGCTCGAGGACGCTGCAGGTCGGCCGCGACGACCTGGAGGTATCCCCACCCCGCGCGCCGTAGACGTCGGTATCGCTCGATGTCGACGCCGAACTGGTACGCGTCCTCGGCGTGCTGGCGGCCCTCGTACTCCAGGACCAGGTGGTACTCGTCCAGGACGAGGTCACCGGTGGCGAGTCGCTCGCCGCCCAGCATCACCGGTCCGTTCGGCACTCCTGCCGGGAGACCCGCGGCGCGCAGACGGAGACGCAGCCACGACTCGGGCATGGAACGCGACCGTCCGTCGACGAGGTGCACCACCCGCAACGTCTGCCGCGCTCCGGGCCGCCACCGGTGCAAGCGAGCCGTCGCGACGAGCTCCTCGACCGTGGTGTGGTCGCGGTGGACGAGCCAGTCGGCGGCCGCGACAGTGCTGGCGAGAGGCAGGGACGCGGCGCACTGCACGAGCGCCGCCGCCGGGGTCACACCCTCCTCGTCGCGTGGAGGAAGCACCTCGGTGCGGTGCAGGACGATGCCGTCGAGTGCCAGGTGCAGGTCCCCTTGGACGGTGAAGTGGACGGGGCGGGACGGCGCCACCTCCAGACCGAGTGCCAACAGCCTGGACGCGTGGCTCAGCACGGCCCGCTTCGGCATCGCCTTGGCCGCGGCGACGAGGTGGTCCAGGCCGGTCATGGTGTGGTTCCGGTGCACCCAGACCGTCGGGTGCACCCGGACGAACCGGCTTCCGCGCAGGAGAGAGGTGGAGGCACCCGCGTCCTGCGCCTCCCGGCGCGTGAATGGACCGCGCAGAAGGGCAGGTGGAACCGGCTTCGTCATCGGTCCAGGTACTCACGCCGACCATCCGCGAGGGGAGTCCTGTCGTGGCGACCTGTGGACGTCCAGCGGTCAGCGGTGAGCTGTGGTCAGTTCCGGCCGAGAAAGCGACCACAAGTCACCGCCCGATCCAGAAAAGCGACCACAACTCACCGTCCAGCTAGCCCATCACTGAGGGCTAGGCGAGGAGGGACTCGGTCGTGGTGATCGTCAGCTGGGGCGGGAACATCGCCATGGCGTCGAGGGCGCGCTGGTGGTCGGCCGGGGTCACGCCGGCGCAGGCGTCGGAGGCCACGCGCACCCAGCAGCCCGCGTCGGCCGCGGCGAG
>NZ_JBNFNZ010000149.1:0-5406 GCF_057364525.1 Aeromicrobium sp. PFPM2_SD2 | reverse complement strand
CCGTCGCCTGGGCCGTGCTCACGCCGGCTCCCCGCGGAGGCCGCCGCGCGTCCGGCGCCGCTCGCCCCCGGCCGCGGTCGTCGCCGCCGCGGCCGGTGCGGGGTTGCGGGTCGCTTGCGGGATCGGCGGACTTCGGTTGCGCTCGGCACCGAGTCCGTGACGCCGTGGTGTGACCTGGCTTACGTTGCCCGCACAGTCCACAGATCCAGGGGGGATCCTCATGCGACGAACCATCGCCGCTGCCACCACCGTGGCAGTCATGGCCGCCCTCGCGGCCGCCTCGCCGGCCCTCGCGCACGGCGGCAGGGGACATCGCGACCGCGACCCAGGCACCCAGCTGGCCCGCGCCGTGACCGTCGACGGCGTGCTCAAGCACGCGCGGGCGTTCCAGCGCATCGCCGACCGGAACGAGGGCAACCGGGCGTCGGGCCTGCCCGGCTACGACGCCTCCGCCGACTACGTGGCCAACCGGCTGGAACGGGCCGGCTACGAGGTGACGCGCCAGACGTTCACCTTCCCGTTCTGGCGCAACGTCACCGCGCCGACGCTCACCCAGACCGCGCCCGGCTCGACCGAGTACGAGACCGGCTCGTTCACCTACTCCGGCAGCGGCGACGTCAGCGGCGCCGTGGTGCCGGTCGACCTGACGCTGCCGCCGTCGCCCGAGCCGAGCAGCACGTCCGGCTGCGAGGCCGCCGACTTCACGCCGGCGCCGGCCGCGCCGACGGTCGCGCTCGTCCAGCGCGGCTCGTGCGACTTCGCGGTGAAGGTGGCCAACGCGGTGGCCGCCGGCTACGACGCGGTGATCATCTTCAACGAGGGCCAGCCCGGCCGCACCGACCTGGTGACCGGCACGCTCGGCGCGCCGGTGGACGTCCCGGTCGTCGGCCTGTCGTTCGCCGACGGCTCGGCGCTCGCGCAGACCGCCGGGGCCCAGGTGCGGGTCACCACCCAGACCGAGACCGACCTGGCCCGCGAGACCGAGAACGTCATCGCCGACCTGCCCTCGCGCCACCACCGCGGCAAGGGGCACGGCAAGGGTCACGGCCGGGGCCACGACCGCGGCAAGCACTTCGCCGAGGACGAGGTCGTCGTCGTGGGCGCCCACCTGGACAGCGTCACCGAGGGACCGGGCATCAACGACAACGGCTCGGGCTCGGGCACGGTGCTCGAGATCGCCGAGGAGCTCGCCGAGCGCGGCTTCGGCGACCTGCGCCGTCCGGTCCGCTTCGCCTTCTGGGGCGCCGAGGAGGCCGGCCTGCTCGGCTCCGAGCACTACGTCGCCTCGCTGAGCCCGGACGAGCTCGCGTCCATCCACGCCAACCTCAACTTCGACATGCTGGGCTCGCCCAACTACGTCCGGTTCGTCTACGACGGTGACGGGTCCGAGGGTGGCGACGCGGGTCCGGAGGGGTCGGCGCAGATCGAGGAGGTCTTCACCGACTACTTCGAGAGCCGCGGCCTGGCGTCGGAGCCGACCGACTTCGACGGACGCTCCGACTACGGGCCGTTCATCGCCGCCGGCATCCCGGCGGGTGGCCTGTTCAGCGGTGCCGAGGGCGTGAAGACGCCCGAGCAGGCAGCGGTCTACGGCGGCACGGCCGGCGAGCCGTACGACGCGTGCTACCACCAGGCGTGCGACGACCTGTCCAACCTGAGCAACCGGGCGCTGTCCGAGCTCGGGGACGCCGCGGCCTACGCGACGGCGACGCTGCTGACCTCGCGCGACGGGTTCAGCCGTGACGACCGTCCCGGCAAGGGCCACCACGGAAAGGGTCACCACGGCAGGAAGCACTACGAGGGCAAGACCTGGCGCTCGCCCGAGCACGGTCCGCGCCACTGAGCGCGGGAGCGTCCGGTCCCGGCTCGTCCCGGGGCCGGACGCTCGTGCGTGCGGGTGCGCCCGCCGGGCCGGGCGGGCGATGATGGCGGCATGCGCCTCACCCGTCACGGGCACGCCTGCCTGCTGGTCGAGACCGGCGGAGCCCGCGTGCTGATCGACCCGGGCGTGTTCAGCCCGGACGCCGCCTTCGAGCTCTCCGGCCTGGACGCCGTCGTGGTCACCCACCAGCACCCCGACCACGTCGACCACGACCGGCTGCCCGGCCTGCACGCCCGCAACCCCGACGCCGTCCTGCTGGCCGAGCCGCAGGTCCGCGAGCAGCTGGGCGAGCCCTGGCGGGCGACGTCCGACGGGACCGCGGTCACGGTCGGCGACGCCACGCTGACCGGCGTCGGCGAGCTGCACGCGGTCATCACCCCCGAGCTGCCGCGGGTCGGCAACGTCGGCGTCCTGGTGTCCGCGCCCGGCGAGCCCACGCTGCTCCACCCCGGCGACAGCTACCTCGTCGCTCCCGAGGGCGTGGACGTGCTCGCCTTGCCGCTGAGCGCTCCGTGGGCGAAGGTGTCGGAGACGATCGACTTCCTGCAGCGGGTCTCCCCCGGGACCTACCTGCCCGTGCACGACGCGACCATCGCGCCCGCCGCGTACGACATCTACTGGAAGCACACCGAGAGCTTCGGCGGCGTGGCCGACGCCCGTCGGCTCGGTCCGCAGGACACGACCGAGGTGTGACACACCCGGCAGCGTCCGGATGTGGACATATCTCATGACTGAGATAACGTGGGTGACATGGAGACCACCGGGGACAACGACTATCTCATGAGGATCGGCTCGCTCATCCGCGACGCCCGTCAGCACAGTGGCATGACCCAGGCCCAGCTCGCCGCCGAGCTCCGCACCAGCCAGAGCGCGATCAACCGCATCGAGAAGGGCCAGCAGAACCTGACCCTCGACATGCTCGCGCGCATCGGCGCCGCTCTCGACTCCGAGCTGGTCAGCGTCGGCACGTCCGGCCCGAGCCACCTGCGCGTCGCGGGCGGCACCACGCTCTCGGGCGCCATCGACGTGAAGTCCAGCAAGAACGCCGGTGTCGCCCTGCTGTGCGCCGCGCTGCTGAACGAGGGCCGCACCGTGCTGCGCAAGGTCGCGCGCATCGAGGAGGTCAACCGCCTGCTCGAGGTGCTGGAGTCGATCGGCGTCAAGACGCGCTGGATGAACGACCAGAACGACCTCGAGCTCATCGCGCCCGCGCAGCTCGACCTCGCCGCCATGGACGAGCACGCCGCGCGCCGCACGCGCAGCATCATCATGTTCCTGGGCCCGCTCATGCAGCGCTACGACGAGTTCGAGCTCCCGTACGCGGGCGGCTGCGACCTCGGCACGCGCACGGTCGAGCCGCACATGACGGCGCTGCGTCCGTTCGGCCTCAAGGTCGTTGCCACCGAGGGCAGCTACCACGCCTCCACCGCCGCCGCGTCGGCCCGGAGCGTCCGATCGTGCTGACCGAGCGCGGCGACACGGTCACCGAGAACGCGCTGCTGGCCGCCGCCCGCTACGACGGCGTCACCGTCATCCGCAACGCCAGCCCGAACTACATGGTCCAGGACCTGTGCTTCTTCCTGACCAAGCTCGGCGTGCAGATCGAGGGCATCGGCACCACGACGCTGCGCGTCACCGGCAAGCCGCGCATCAACGTCGACGTCGACTACGCGCCGAGCGAGGACCCGATCGAGGCCATGAGCCTCCTCGCGGCCGCGATCGTCACCAAGTCCAGCATCACGGTGCGCCGCGTCCCGATCGAGTTCATGGAGATCGAGCTCGCCCTGCTCGAGGAGATGGGCTTCCAGTACGACCGCTCGGCCGAGTACGCCGCCGAGAACGAGCGCACGCGCCTGGTCGACATCACGACCTACCCGTCGACGCTCAAGGCCCCGATCGACAAGATCCACCCGATGCCGTTCCCGGGCCTCAACATCGACAACCTGCCGTTCTTCGCGGTCATCGCCGCGACGGCCGAGGGCCAGACGCTGCTGCACGACTGGGTCTACGAGAACCGGGCCATCTACCTGACCGAGCTCAACAAGCTCGGTGCCCAGGTGAAGCTGCTCGACCCGCACCGCGTGCTCATCGAGGGCCCGACCCACTGGAGCGGCGCCGAGCTGGTCTGCCCGCCCGCCCTGCGTCCGGCCGTCGTCATCCTCATCGCGATGCTCGCGGCCAAGGGCACGTCCGTGCTGCGCAGCGTGTACGTGATCAACCGCGGCTACGAGGACCTCGCCGAGCGCCTGAACGCCCTGGGCGCCAGCATCGAGACCTTCCGCGACATCTGAGAGGCTAGCCGAGGGTGGCGAGCAGCAGCTCGTCGCCGTCGGCGCGGAGCCGAAGCCCCGCCCCGGTGACGTCCGACGACGTCCCGGGGCGGCGCTGCACCCGCAGCACGTGGTCGCCCAGGCGCACCGTCGTGGCGTCGTCGGAGTCCTGCGGCTCGGGCCGCTCGACGTCCGGCACCACGAGTCCCGGCGCGCGTCGCCGCGCACCGACGCCGACCCGGCCAGCGGCCGATTACCCTCCGGCGTCACCAGCTCCTGGTCGGCCTCGCGGCCCGCGGCGACGATCGTGGCGGCGACCGCCCGCAGGTACACCGGGTCGGCGCACGCGTCGTGCACCCAGCGCTCGCCCAGCACGGAGTGCTGCATCGTGCCGATCAGCCACGGCTCGGCCCCGGGCAGCGGGGCGGCGCGGTAGGTCAGCGGCACCTGGACCGGCGGCCCGTCGCCGCCACGCACCAGGAAAATCTCCATCCCGACCTCGCCGTCGGGGTCGTCGAGCCGGAAGGTCGCCACCGTGGTCAGCGCGGTCGCGTGGCCGCGCCACCACGTCCGGGTCGGCAGCCAGCCGGCCAGGAGCTCGAGCTTGCCCGGGACCAGCGTCGCGTCGTGGATGATCGCCATGCCCGGCAGCGTAGGCGTGGCGCGGGGCACCGCGCCCCGGCCCGGGCGCTAGCGTGACCTGCGTGACACTCCCCCGCGTCCACCCCTACCTCGACGTCGACGGGCCGATCGCGTTCGCCCACCGGGGCGGGGCGGGCCTGCCTGGCAACGAGGGGCTGGAGAACACGCTCGTGGCGTTCCGCCGCGCGGTCGACCTCGGCTACGACCACCTCGAGACCGACGTCCGGGCCACGCGCGACGGGGTCGTCTACCTGTGCCACGACGCCGACCTGCTGCGCCTGGCCGGCGCCGAGCGCCCGATCGCGGCGATGCTCGAGGCCGAGGTGCGCCGCCTGCGGGTCGGTGACCGCGAGCCGTTCGTCCGTCTCGCCGACGTGCTCGAGGAGCTGCCCGACGTCCGGCTCAACATCGACCTGAAGTCCGACGACGTCGTGGACCCCGCCTTGGACCTGCTCCGCCGCGCGGACGCGCTCGACCGCGTGTGCCTCGGCTCGTTCTCGACCCGGCGGATCCAGCGGGCCCGGGCGGCCGCCCGCAGGCCCTGACGTCCTTCGCCGGCACCGAGGTCGCGGCCTTTCGGCTCTCCCCCGTGCGCCGGTGGCGCGAGGCCGG
>NZ_JBNFNZ010000148.1:0-5414 GCF_057364525.1 Aeromicrobium sp. PFPM2_SD2 | reverse complement strand
CGGCTCGACCGGCGTTCGACGGCGGTCGCGCCGCGGCACGCCGCCTCAGCGGCACGCCGGCGACCCCGCTGGCGACGTCGAGCGGACGCGTCGGCGGCGCTGGAGGCCGCCCTGGCCACCGCGCGCGTCGCGTACGCGCACGAGTCGGTCGGCGCCATGGCCACGGCGCTGGAGACGACGTCGAGTACCTGCGCACCCGCAAGCAGTTCGGCGTCCCGCTCAAGACGTTCCAGGCGCTCACCTTCCGTGCCGCCGACATGTACGTCTCGCTCGAGCTGGCCCGCAGCACGGCGGCCTGGGCGGCGCTCGTCCTGGCCGACCAGCCCGAGCGCGCCCCCCGAGGCGGCCCGGCGCGCGGCGGCCCAGGTCAGCAAGGCCGGCCGGCACGTCGGCCAGGAGGCCATCCAGCTGCACGGCGGCATCGGCATGACCGCGGAGTACTCCGTCGGCCACTACACGGCGCGGCTCACCGCCATCGACCACCTGCTGGGCGACGGCACCGAGCACCTGCGCACGCTGGCCGCCGCCGTCGGCGACCACGGCGTCGTCGACCCCATGCCCTGATTTCACGAACCCGCCCCGGCGGCCGTCCGCCCGGTCTATGGTGTGGTTCGCCACACGAGTCAGGGAGGACGACGTGAGCGGTGACGCCTGGCCGGTCGCGCCGGTCGAGACGTTCAGCGGGGTGGACGCGCTGCTGCACCTCGCGCGGCGTCAGCTCGGCATGGACCTGGCCGCCGTCACCCGCTTCGACGGTCCCGTGTGCCGCGTCCGCAACGTCTCGGTCAGCACCCGGGTCGGCACGCGCACCGTGCTCACCCACGCGCGGGCCGAGTGCGCCTGCGACCGGTCGACCGTCGCTGCTCGTGCACGACGCCATCGCCGACCCGCACTTGACCCATCTCGCGGGCCTGTGGCACCTGCAGATCGGCGCGCTGGCCGCGGTGCGGCTCACGACCGCCGACGGCGAGCCGTGGGGCGTCCTGGCCGTCGCCTCGCACACCCCCGCGCCCCGACCTCGGCGACGAGACCCTGGCCCAGCTCGAGGCCGTCGGCTCGACGCTGCTGGACGTGCTGCTCGCCGAGGGCGTCGGGCCGGACGTCGTCGACCAGGTGCACGACGTGGTCGCCCGCGGGGCGCTCGAGGTCGTGCTCCAGCCGCTCGTCCACCTGCAGACCGGCATGGTCGTCGGCCACGAGGCCCTGACCCGCTTCCCCGGCAGCGACAAGCCGACCTCGGACTGGTTCAGCGACGCCACCGCCGGCGGCGTCGGGCCCGTGCTCGAGCGCGCCACCGTCGAGCGCGCACTCGACCTCCTCCCTCACGTCAAGGGACGCCTGTCGGTCAACCTGTCCTCGGAGACGCTGCTCGAGCCGTCGTTCCGGGCCTGGGCCGAGGAGATGCCCTGGCACCGGCTCATCCTGGAGATCACCGAGCAGCAGCCGGTCGAGGACTACGAGCGGCTCTCCGGCGTCCTGGAGCACCTGCGCTCGCTGGGCGCGCTCGTGGCCGTCGACGACACGGGGTCGGGCTACTCCAGCCTGCGCCACGCGCTGGCCGTCGAGCCGGACCTGGTCAAGCTGGACCTCTCGCTCGTGCAGAGCGTGCACAGCGACGACGCCCGCCAGGCGCTCGTGTCGGCGGTGTGCTCGTTCGCCGAGCGCATCGGGGCACGGGTCGTCGCGGAGGGCATCGAGACGCCCGAGGACCTCGCCTGCCTGGTGACGCTGGGGGTGCAGCTCGGGCAGGGGTACCTGCTCGGACGTCCCAGCGTCCTGGCGACGGGAGCGGCCTCGTGAGCGACACGGGACGCTACGCGTCCTGGCACCGGCACGGGGCGACGACCGCCGCGATCATCGGCACGCTCGCCGCCGTCGCCACGGTCGCCACCAACGAGATGAGCGCGGACGTGCTGCTGGCGCTGGCCGGGTACGTGACCGGCCTGGTCGTGCTGCTGCAGGTCGTCAAGGACCTGCGCCCGCGCGCGTGGCTGGCCACGTGGTCGGTCTGGGGCCTGATCGGCATGACGGCGCTGTCGACCATCGCGCCGCAGTCCACCCAGCTCACCGTCGGGGTCACCACGTTCGCCTTCCTGTTCGCCGGCCTGACGCTGCCGCCCAAGCGCTCGTTGTGGCTGCTGCCGATCGGCGTCGGCATGCTGCTCGTCGTCCTGGACACGCCGCCCATGCAGACCGTCGTGCGCGTGTGCGTGCTCGTCGCCGTGTGGGTGGCGCTGGCCGAGTTCCCCTCGCGCCTGCTGGACGCGCTGCGCCGCGAGAAGGCGGCCCTGCGCCGCGAGCGGGTCGACCTCGTGCAGGTCAAGGAGCAGCTGTCCGACAGCCTGCACCGCTTCACCCAGCTGTTCGAGGCCAGCCCGGTCGGCATCGCCCTGCTGGACGACGACCACCGGTTCGTCGAGGTCAACGAGCGGCTCGTCGACATGGCCCAGGTGCCGCGCGAGCGGCTGCTCGGCCTCAGCGCGCTGGCCGTCATCGACGTCGAGGACGGGCTGCCGATCTGGACGGCCGAGAGCGGCACGGCGCCCGAGCAGGTCGAGCAGCGCTACGTCCTGCCCGACGGCACCGAGCGGTGGGCGTGGCTGTCGTTCGTCAACGTGCCCGGCGACGACCAGCGCAGCTGGACGCTGGGCTACATCCAGGACGTCACGGACCGCAAGCAGGCCGAGCTGACCGCCGAGCGGTCCCAGCGGGTGCTGGAGGCGGCCGCCGCCGTCGCCCGGGCCGCGTCGATGGGCGAGGACCCCCGCCACGTCGTCCTGGAGGGGGTCGCGTCGCTGGTCGGCAGCGACCTGGTGGGCGTCGTCGAGCGTGAGTCCGCCGGCACCTGGAGCGTCGTGACGCTGCGCGACGGCGTGCTCGGCCGCCAGTCGGTGCCCGACGCCATGGTGACGACGTCGCTGCGCGAGGCGTGGCAGACCGGCAAGCCGCTCGTGCGCACCGACGGCCCGATCGGCGCCGGCGGTGCTCGAGCGGCCGGCGTAGGCGATGGCCTGGCACCCGGTCGTGCTCGACGGCCAGACCCAGGCCGTGCTCACCATCGCCTGGCGCGGCGAGGACGACGTCCGGCCGCAGGAGTTCCAGGACGTCCTGGACGTCATCGCCGCCGAGATGGCCGCCGCGCTCGCCGGCGAGCGGCTGCGCCACCAGCTCCAGGAGATGGCCGCGCGCGACCCGCTCACCGGCCTGTCGAACCGGCGCGACCTGGCGCTGCGCTTCTCCCAGCTCACCGAGCGGGCGGCGGCGGACGGCACGCCGGTCACCGTCGTCATCCTCGACCTGGACCTGTTCAAGCGGTTCAACGACGCCCACGGCCACCTGGCCGGCGACGACCTGCTGCGCACGTTCGCCGGACGCATCCGCGCCACGATCCGCCGCACCGACCTCGCCGGTCGCTGGGGCGGCGAGGAGTTCGTGCTCGTGCTGGACGACTGCCCGGCCGAGAAGGCCCAGGAGATCGTCGACGCCGTCCGCTCGGGCGTCCCCCGCGGGCAGACCTGCTCGGTCGGCTACACGCAGTGGCGTCCGGGCGAGACGCTGGAGTCGGTCGTGGCCCGCGCGGACGACGCGCTGTACCAGGCCAAGGACGCCGGACGCGACCGCGCCGTCGGCGTCTGAGGCCACGCCGTCACGCGTCCGGGCAGCAAAAGGCCCCTCACGCACCCGGCAGAGCTTGCTTACCCTTGCTGCATTCCTGCCCTGGGGGAGTTGGGCCAGATGCCGCCGCGTGAGGGGTTGCCCCCATCCTAGCCAGGTCCCACCCGTTGTGACGAAGCCGGGGCGGACCCAGTACCCTCGTCCACGGAGGATTCGCATAGTGGCCTAGTGCGCTCGCCTGGAACGCGGGTTGGGTTAACGCCCTCAGGGGTTCGAATCCCCTATCCTCCGCCACACGACGCCCCGGCTCCTCGAGCCGGGGCGTTCGTCGTCCCTAGGTGACCGGGACGATGCGCGCGTCGCGCAGGGTGCCGTCGGCGATCTCGAGCAGCCCCACCGTGCCGTGCGGCTGGCGCCGCTTGTCGGTCGGCGACCCGGGGTTGAACACCCGGAAGCCGTCGTCGGCCGTGTCGTCCGACGGGATGTGGGAGTGGCCGAAGACGACGAGCCGCGCCTCGGGGAAGCGGCGGCGCATCCGGCTCAGCCGGCCGGCCTTCTGCCCGCTGTCGTGGATCATCGCCACCGGCAGCCCGGCCAGGTCAAGCTCGAGCGTCTCGGGCACGCCCCCGCCCCAGGCCGCGACGTCGGCGCCGTCGTTGTTGCCGAGCACGACGTGCACCGGTGCGATCGCGGTCAGCTCGTCCAGCACGCCGGGCACGCACACGTCGCCGGCGTGGAGGATGACGTCGACGCCGTCCAGCACCTCGCGCACGCGCGGCGGGCAGGCCTTCCAGAACCGCGGAGCGTGGGTGTCGGAGACGACGCCGACCCGCAGGCGGCTCACGTGCGCGGCACCGCGCCGGGCACCGCCGCGCGCGAGGCGACGCGGAGCTGGTGCCGGGTCGAGACCCGGACGACCGCCCAGTACGTCACTGCGACGAGGGCGCAGCCGACCACGGCGTCCAGCACCCAGTGGTTGCCGGTGCCGATGATGTTGACGGTCATGAGCACGGCGTACACGGCCGCGGCGTGCCGCACCAGCGCCGGCACCCCGGCACGCCACAGCGCGATGGCGACCCACAGCGCCCAGCCCGCGTGCAGCGAGGGGAAGGCGGCCAGCTCGTTGGTCAGGTGGCCCAGGCCGCGCGGGGCGGACGCGTCGGCGCCCCACCAGCCCACGTCCGAGTGCGCGGCCAGGACGTCCACGTAGGGCGCCCCGACCAGCCGCGGCGGGGCGGTCGGCATCGTCAGGTAGCAGACCAGGCCGCCGAGCGAGGCGGCGACGATGGCGCGCCGGGCGACGAGGTACTCGGTGGGCCGGCGCAGGTAGAGCCAGACGAGCACCACGACGGTGACGACGTAGTGGGTGGTGGCGTACCAGAAGCTGGCCACGACGCCGAGCCACGCGTGCTGCACGAAGACCTGGTTGATCGCGTGCTCCCAGTCCAGGAGCAGGGCCTGCTCCAGCTGGAGGATGTCGTGGGCCCGGTCGTGCGCGGACGCGGCGTCGTCGGACGCGAGCGTGCGCGAGGCGCTGTAGGCGACGTAGAGGGCAGCGATGAGCGCGAACTCCCGCATGCCCCGGCCGAGCTGCACGCGGGCAGTACGCAGGGTGCTGCGCGTGCCGATTGCCATGCCGTCCCTCTCCCACGTCCTGGCCCCATGCTGCACCCGGCGCTCGGCTCGCGGCACCAGGCACGCCCCGGACGGACCCCGGGGACGAGGACAGGCCCGGCCAGGGTATCCCCGTGCGCCCCCGCGCGCCGAGGGGTCGGCCGCGGGCTTGCGGGCTCGGACGC
>NZ_JBNFNZ010000147.1:0-5432 GCF_057364525.1 Aeromicrobium sp. PFPM2_SD2 | reverse complement strand
GAGCCGGCCACGGTGGCGATGTTCGTCGCGGTCGGCGGTCAGCTGGCCGCGGCCATGGAGCGTGCCCGCCTCGACGAGGCGCAGGCCCGCTCGCAGCAGCAGCTGCGCGCGCACGCCGCCGCGGTGACCGACTCCTCGCTGACCCTGCAGCGCTCGCTCCTCCCCCAGGAGCTCCCCGAGCTGGACACCGTCGAGCTCGCGGTGCGCTACCGGCCCGGCGCCGCGGGGGCCGCGGTCGGCGGCGACTGGTACGACGTCATCTCCTCGCCGCAGGGCACGATCACCTTCGTCATCGGCGACGTCCAGGGGCACAGCATCAGCGCGGCCGCGGTGATGGGTCAGCTGCGCATGGCGATGCACGCCTACATCGCCGAGGGCCACGACCCGGACGTGGCGGTCGCCCAGGTCAACCAGCTCATGCTGTCGCTGGACACCAACGTCCTCGCGACCTGCTGCCTGGCCACGCTGAGCCCGTGCACGGGCGAGCTCGTCCTCGTCCGCGCCGGGCACCCGCTGCCCGTGCTCTCCGATCCGTCCGGGCACACGGTCGAGCTCGCCTGCGAGGGCGGCCTGCCGCTGGGCACCGTCGCCGACACGACGTGGCCGGTCACCCGCACGACGCTGCAGCCCGGCTCGCGGCTGCTGCTGTACACCGACGGCCTGGTCGAGCGGCGCGAGGTCGGCATGGACGAGACGGTCGCCGAGCTCGTCGCGACGGTCAGCGGCCTGCACGGCAGCAGCGCGGGCGCGACCGCCGACGCGGTCCTGCTGGCGGCGCGCTCGCACTCGGCCGACGACGTCGCCCTGCTGGTCTGCGACTACCGCGGCCACGGGGCGCAGGACCGGGTGACGGTCGAGGTCGACCGGCGCGAGGAGGTCTCGCGCGCCCGGGCGGTGGCCGCCGACGCGCTGCGCCGCTGGGGGCTGGAGAAGGCCGAGGACTCGGTGCTGCTGCTCGTCAGCGAGCTGGTCACCAACGCGCTCGTGCACGCCGGCAGCAGCGCCCACCTCGCGCTGCTGCAGCTCAGCGACGCGGTGCGCATCGAGGTCAGCGACCGCAGCCCGAGCGAGCCGCGTCCGCGGATCGCCTCGACCGAGGCGGTCGGTGGCCGCGGGATGCTGCTGGTGGACGCGCTGTCGTCGCGCTGGGGCACGATGGAGCGCCGCGACGGCAAGACCGTCTGGGCCCAGGTGCCGGCCTAGCCCTCGGAGGCCTCGCGCGCGGCCTGCTCGAGCCGGTCGTGGTGCGCGTCCCAGCCGCCCGGCGGCCCCCACACGTTGTCGTCCCGCGAGCGCATGCCCGCCACCCCGTCGATCGCTTCGCGGACGATGTCGGCGTGGCCCGCGTGCCGGTGCGTCTCGGCGATGACGTGGAGCAGGACCTGGTGCAGCGTCACGCGTCCGTGCTCGCCCCACCACTCCACGTGGCCGACGGCGTCGAGGTCGAGCTCACGGATCGTCGCGTCGTCGTGCGTCCACGCGTCGCGGTACAGCTGGACGACCTGGGCCCGGTCTCGTACGGCTGCACCCACAGGTCGGCGTTCGGCTCGGCGTCGGGGCTCAGCCACGGCAGCGGGATGTCCGAGGGCCGGTCGAAGACGTCGCCGAGGTAGCCCAGCTCGATGCTGGCCACGTGCTTGACCAGCCCGAGCAGGTTGGTCCCGGTGCGGGTCATCGGCCGGCGGACCTCGTACTCCGAGAGCCCCTCGAGCTTCCACATGAGGGCGTCGCGTCCGGCCTGCAGGTAGCGGTGCAGGTGCTGCTTGAGCTGGTCCTGGTCCATGAGGCCCACCCTGGCACCCACCGGGGACCCATCGCGCCCGTGTTCGCCCAGGGCGTGCGGGGGTACGGGGCGGGCATGACACGCGCACCACGGACGACCACCGCCGAGCCGCCCTCGCGGGCGGGCTCGTTGCTCATGGGCCTGGGGATGGGCGGCTTCGTGGACGGGGTGCTGCTGCACCAGGTGCTGCAGTGGCACCACATGATCAGCGACGTCCACGGCAAGGAGCCGACGACCCTGTCGGGCCTGGAGTGGAACACGATGGCCGACGGGTTCTTCCACGTCGTGACCTGGCTGTTCGTGCTCACCGGCTCGCTGCTGCTCGTGGACGCCTGGCGTCAGGGCCGTCTGGCGCCGAGCTGGTCGTTCCACCTCGGTCTGCTGCTGACCGGCTGGGGCGTGTTCAACCTCGTCGAGGGCGTGATCGACCACCAGCTCCTGGGCGTCCACCACGTGCGCGACGACCTCGGCGGCCCGCTGTCGCGGGACCTGGGCTTCCTCGCCCTCGGCGCGCTGCTCGTCGTCGTCGGCTGGCTGCTGCACCGCCGCGGCCTGCAGGCGGCCGAGGACCCGGCCGAGCTGCGCGACCGCCTGGCCGCCGAGTACCGCGAGAACGTCGCGCGTCCGTACCTGGCCGCCGAGGCCGGCATCGTCGACGACGTGATCCTGCCCGAGGAGACCCGCGACACCATGATCCAGTCCCTGCGCATGCTGACCCACGAGGCGGGCCACCGTGGCTGAGGTGCGCGCCGAGATCGTCGGCAACGTCTGGAAGCTGCTCGTCGCCGAGGGCGACGCCGTCTCGGCCGGCGACACGCTCGCCGTGCTGGAGTCGATGAAGATGGAGATCCCCGTGCACGCGCCGGTCACCGGCGTCGTGGGGAGCGTCCCGGTCGCGGAGGGCCAGATCGTCCAGGAGGGCGACGTCGTGGTCGTCATCGAGGGGTCGTCGGCCGACGCCTGAGCGGCTGCGGCAGGATGCCCGGGTGACCGAGCACCTCGTCCCGCTGCGCTGGTCGGACCTCGACTCCCTGCGCCACGTCAACAACGTCAAGTACGCCGTCGTGGCCGAGGAGGTGCAGGCGCGCCTCGTCGCGGAGGGCGTGCTGCCCGCCGACCGCACCGTCGTGGCGGCCGAGGTGACCTACCGCTCGCCGATGCACCTGTCGACGCGTCCGGTCGTCGTGACCAGCGAGGTCGACGGCGACCGGCTCGTGCAGGACCTGGCCATGGACGACGCCGACGGCGCCCGGCACGTGCACGCCCGGGTCGAGACCCGGTTCGGCGAGCGCGCGGGCACCACGTCGTCCGCGCCGGACGTCGCCCTGCGCACGTCCTACCGCCTGCGCGAGGTCGACGGCGGCCGTGACGGCCTGCTCGGCGTCGCCGGGCTGCTGGAGCTGGCGCAGGAGAACCGGATCGCGTTCATCCACCGCTCGGGCATCGACCTGGGCGGCGCCGTCGTCGTGGTGTCGATGGCCCTGGACGTGCACGCCGACCTGCCGGCCGCGGCGGGGGAGGTCACGACCGCGAGCTGGATCGGGCACGTCGGCTCGTCCTCGTACTCCATCGTCTCCGAGGTCGTCCACGACGGACGCGTGGTCGTGCGCGGCCGGGCCGTGCTGGTGGCCTTCGACCTGGAGGCCGAGCGGTCGCGCCCGCTGGACGAGGCGACCCGCGCGCGGCTGGTCGAGCTCAGCGCCTAGCTCAGCCCGGCGTGTTCACCATGAACGTGGCCGCGTGCTGCACGTAGGCCCAGAACTGCGCGTCCAGCTCGGGCGGCAGCGCCGCCTTGTCGAGCCCCGCGCGGAAGTGGCGCAGCCAGGCGTCGCGCGCCGCGCTGTCGACGGCGTACGGGGCGTGACGCATGCGCAGCCGCGGGTGGCCGCGGGTCTCGGAGTACGTGCCGGGGCCGCCCCAGTACTGCTCGAGGAACATCGTGAACCGCTCCGCGGCCGGGCCGAGGTCCTCCTCGGGGTACATCGGCTTGAGCAGCGGGTCGGTGGCCACGCCCTCGTAGAACGTCTCGACGATCAGGCGGATCGTGTCGTGCCCGCCGATCGCCTCGTAGAAGCTGACCTCGCCGTCCGCGGTCGTCACTGCTGTCCCTCCGTGGCCAGGGGCGCCGTCACGGTCGCCGGGATGCGGATGCCCGCCGCGTCGAAGCGGGTCTTGATGCGCTCGCGCAGCGCGCGCGAGACGTCCCACTGCTTGAGCGGCGCGGTCTTCACCAGCACGCGCAGCACCGGGCCGTCCTTGTCGAAGCGCTCGATGCCGGGCACCTCGGGCTCCTCCAGGATGTCGCCGCGGAAGGTCTCGTCCTCGTAGACCTCGTGGGCGACCTGCTTGAGGATCGCCTGCACCTGGTCGAGGTCGGACTCGTAGCCGACGGTGATGTCGAGCACCGAGCGCGCCCAGTTCTGGCTGAGGTTGCCGACGCGCAGCACCTCGCCGTTGCGGACGTACCAGACGGTGCCGCTGACGTCGCGCAGCCGCGTGACGCGCAGGCCGACCGCCTCGACGGTGCCGCTGGCCTCGCCGAGGTCGATGACGTCGCCGACGCCGTACTGGTCCTCCATGATCATGAAGACGCCGGAGAGGAAGTCCTTCACCAGCGTCTGGGCACCGAAGCCCACGGCCACGCCGACGATGCCGGCGCTGGCCAGCAGCGGGGCGATGTTCACGCCGAGGCGCGGCAGGATCGTCAGCACCGCGATGGCGCCGATGACGCCGGTGACGATGCTCTTGAGCAGCGAGCCCATCGCCTCGGCGCGCTGGACGCGCCGGGCGTTGGCCCCCGGACGGAGCTCGGAGAAGAACTCGGCCGCCTTCCCGTGGCGCAGGACGCCGGGCACGGCGCCCTTGGAGGCGCGCTTGACGACCCGGTCGATCGCACGGTTGATCAGCCACCGCGCGACGACGGCGAGGACGACGATGAGGGCGATGCCCGCGGCGTCCGTCGCGAGCTCCTCGAGCGACCAGGACGCGGGCAGGTCGAAGTCGAGGTACGGCATGGCTCCACTGTACGGGCGGCTACGATGGGCCCATGAGCACCAAGCGCCTCGCCGTCGTCCTGGCCACCGTCGTCGTCTCGCTCGTCGTCACCGCCGGTCCCGCGGCGGCCGACGCGCCCTCGACGTGGGAGGACGCGCCGGAGCAGTCGCTGCTCGACTTCCTGATCCTCATCGTCGGCATCCCCGCCGCGCTGTTCGTCGTCATCGGCCTGCTGGCCGCCCTCGTCTCGCGCAACAACTACGTCCCGCCGCCGGCGGAGACCGCGCTCGTCCCGGCCGGCGACAAGGCCCCCGTCCAGCACCACTGACCTCCCGGAGGGGACTCACCCTCCGAGACCGCGTCACCTCCTCGCTGAGCGTGACGTTGTGTACGTATCGACCGGCGTGTCGCGTGCACAACGTCACGCTCAGTGCGTTGTGGACGGCGTTCGGCGGACGGCGCAGCCCCGCGGCCACCATCGGACGATGGACCAGGCACGACGCATCTCGGAGCTGAAGGAGTCCGGGCTCACCCGCCGCGCGCGGGACGCCGACGTCTGGGAGCGGCCGTACCGCGGCATCAGGCGTCCCGCGTCGCTCGACCCGGCGGACCCGGACGTCCGCATCGCCGACGCCGTGTGCGCCATGGCGGACGG
>NZ_JBNFNZ010000146.1:0-5450 GCF_057364525.1 Aeromicrobium sp. PFPM2_SD2 | reverse complement strand
GTCAGCCGGCCGGCGCCGAGCGGCTGGGACTGGGCGACGTCCGGGGTCTCGTCGCGTCCGGCCGCCACCTCCAGGGAGCCGCCGCCGATGTCGAAGACGCCGAGGCGTCCGGCCGACCAGCCGAACCAGCGGCGGACGGCCAGGAAGGTGAGCCGGGCCTCGTCCTCGCCGGACAGGATCGCCAGGTCGACGCCGGTCTCGTCCCGCACCCGGGCGAGCACGGCGTCGGCGTTGACGGCGTCGCGCACGGCGGACGTCGCGAACGGCAGCAGGGTCTTGCAGCCCTTCTGCTCGGCCAGGTCGCGGGCCGCGCCCACGTACTTGACCAGCCGCTCGACGCCGACGTCGGTCACGGCGTTGTCGGGGTCGAGGTGCTCGGCCAGCCGGAGCGGCTCCTTGTAGGAGTGCGCCGGCACCGGCGGACCGCCGCGGTGGGCGTCCACCACGAGCAGGTGCCCGGTGTTCGACCCGATGTCGAGGACGCCCATGCGCATGCGTCCATTGTTCCACCGAGCACCAGTCGCCGGTGGACGACGGGCCTCAGCAGCAGCGTCCCTGCGGGTTGTCGTCCTGCCAGCGGTGGTAGTCGCGCCAGAACTCCCGGCGGCTCATCGGCTCGCCGCAGCCGTGCGTGCGGTGGTGCTCCAGGTAGTGCTCGTAGCGGTCGGCCCCGAGCACCCCCTTGAGGAAGGAGCCCACCGCACGCACGCGCTCACCCACGGCTCGCGGCCGCCTTGCGGTGCTCGGCCCACTGCTTCTCCAGCTCGCGCTCGGGCTCGGTCGCGACGAGCCCGGCCGGTGCGAACAGGGCCGACTCGACCCGCTCGTCCTCGGTCGACGGGCCACCACCGGCCCGGACGGCCTGGAACGTCCGCACGGCCGAGGCGGCGATGACGACGATCGCCAGCACCACGAACAGCACCGAGAGGCTGCCCTGGACGTACGTGTTGCGGATGACCGCGTCGATCGCCTCGGGCGACGCGGCGTTGCCGAAGCTGGACTCCCCGGCGTCCCGCGCCTCGCGGAACGCCTGGTTCTGCGCGAAGTACCCGATGGCCGGGACGTCGGAGAAGATCTTGAGGAACGAGCCGTACACCGTGATGACGGTGACGAACGCCAGCGGCACGATGATGATCCACAGCGCCTGGACCGCGCCGCGCTTGGCCGCGATGGCCAGGCAGATCGCCAGCGCGATCGCGGCGAGCAGCTGGTTGGCGATGCCGAACAGCGGGAACAGGGTGTTGATGCCGCCCAGCGGGTCGGTCACGCCCATGATGAGGATCGCGCCCCAGGCCGCCACCATCACCGCCGTCGTCAGCCAGGCCCCGACGCGCCACGACGGGTCGCGGAAGCGCGGCCACACGTTGCCGAGCGAGTCCGACAGCATGAAGCGGGCGACGCGGGTGCCGGCGTCCACCGCGGTGAGGATGAACAGCGCCTCGAACATGATCGCGAAGTGGTACCAGAAGCTCATGAGCGCGGAGCCGCCGATGAGCTGGTGCAGCAGCGTGGCCAGGCCGACGGCGAGCGTCGGGGCGCCGCCGGTGCGCGACACGATCGTCTCCTCGCCGACGTCGTTCGCGACGCTCTGCAGCGTCTCGGGACTGACGTTCACGCCGGTGAGGCCGAGGTTGTTGACGAACTGGGCGGCGCCGTCGATCGTCCCGCCGGTGGCCGAGGGGGCCGCGTTCATCGCGAAGTAGATGCCCTGGTCGATCGTGATCGCGGCGACGAGCGCCATGATCGCGACGAACGACTCCATGAGCATGCCGCCGTAGCCGATGAAGCGCGTCTGGCGCTCCTTCTCGACCAGCTTCGGGGTCGTGCCCGAGGCGATGAGCGCGTGGAAGCCCGACAGCGCGCCGCAGGCGATGGTGACGAACAGGAACGGGAACAGCTCGCCGGCGAAGACCGGGCC
Organism: Aeromicrobium sp. PFPM2_SD2; assembly: GCF_057364525.1. Classification (NCBI taxonomy): domain Bacteria; kingdom Bacillati; phylum Actinomycetota; class Actinomycetes; order Propionibacteriales; family Nocardioidaceae; genus Aeromicrobium; species Aeromicrobium sp. PFPM2_SD2. Next base: position 3,532 of record NZ_JBNFNZ010000146.1, on the reverse strand, counting down.
CTCGCCGGTGCGGGCGAAGTCGCTGACCGCGGGGGCCTCGACGACCGGGCGCACCACGACGATGGCGATGGCCAGCAGCACGACGACGCCGATCTTCATGAACGTCGACAGGTAGTCGCGCGGCGCGAGCAGCAGCCAGACCGGCAGCACGGCGGCGACGAAGCCGTAGACGATGACCGCCCAGGCGATGGTCGTGCGGTCGAGCGTGAAGACCTCGGCGAGGTCGGGCTGGTCCGAGACCCAGCCGCCGGCCACGATCGCGGCCATCAGCAGCACGAAGCCGATGACCGAGACCTCCATGACCGCACCGGGACGCAGGTAGCGCAGGTACACGCCCATGAACAGCGCGATCGGGATGGTCATGGAGACCGAGAAGACGCCCCACGGGGACTCGCCCAGGGCGTTGACGACGACCAGCGCGAGGATCGCGGTGATGATCACCATGATCGTCAGCGTCGCGATGATCGCGGCGATGCCGCCGACGCGGCCGAGGTCCTCGCGGGCCATCTGGCCCAGCGAGCGTCCGCCGCGGCGCATCGAGAAGAACAGCACCAGGTAGTCCTGGACGGCGCCGGCGAAGATGACGCCGACGATGATCCAGATCGTGCCGGGCAGGTAGCCCATCTGCGCCGCGAGCACGGGGCCGACCAGCGGGCCGGCGCCGGCGATGGCCGCGAAGTGGTGGCCGTAGAGCACGCGGCGGTCGGTGGCGACGTAGTCGCGTCCGTTGGCCTTGTACTCGGCCGGGGTGGCCCGGGTGTCGTCCGGACGCACGAGGCGCGCCTCGACGAAGCGCGAGTAGAAGCGGTACGCGATCAGGTAGCTGCACACCGCCGCGAACACGAACCAGATCGCGTTGACGCTCTCGCCGCGGACCAGCGCCAGCATGACCCAGCCCAGCGCGCCGAGCAGGGCGATGACGCCCCACACCGCGATCTTGACCGGCGTCCACGTGCGCTCGTGCTCGTCGAGCAGCTGCGGGTCCACCGCGGCCGGTGGCCTGCTCTCGTCGATGGTCGACATGTCTTCGACACCCCCGGGTCGTTCCTGTGGCAGCCGTCACGGCCGCCGTCCTGCCAGCATCCTCCGCGACGGGGTCAGCCGGACGAACGCGGGGGTGGGTACCTGGCAGTAGGTTTTCGCTAGTATCGCGGCGCGCCGGCGGCACGGGCGGCGTCGCGGTCGTCCCGGACGTCGTCTCGGATGTCGTCCCGGGGCGGGCCGCGACCTAGGCTCGTCCCATGCCCGAGATCGACCTGGTGGTCCCCCGCGCCTGGGTCGACTTCGTGAACCCCGACGACGCCGACGAGGTCTTCCACTGCGACCTCACCTGGCTGACGTCGCGCTGGACCTGCATCTTCGGCGGCGGCTGCCACGGCATCTACCGCTCGTCCCCCTCGACCGGCTGCTGCACGCTCGGCGCGCACTTCTCCGGCGACGAGGACCACGAGCGCGTCGCCGGCCACGTCGCCCGGCTGACCGACGACCTGTGGCAGCGGCGCCCGTCCTTCCAGGGCGGCTGGACCGAGCTGGACGACGAGGGCGACCTCAAGACCCGGGTGGCCGACGGCGCCTGCGTCTTCCACAACGACGCCGACTTCCCCGGCGGCTACGGCTGCGCCCTGCACCACCTGGCCGCGGCCGAGGGACGTTCGTTCGTCGAGACCAAGCCGGACGTGTGCTGGCAGCTGCCGCTGCGCCGCCAGTTCCGCGACGTCGACCGCGGCGACGGGACGACGTACACCGAGACGTCCATCGGCGAGTACACCCGCGCCGGCTGGGGTCCGGGCGGCGCCGACCTGGACTGGTACTGCTCGTCCAACACCGAGGCGCACGTCTCGCCGGTGCCGGTCTACCTGGCCAGCCGAGACGAGCTCGTGGCGATGATGGGCGAGGCGGGCTACGCCGAGCTCGTCCGCCACTGCGACGCCTTCGTCGAGGCCGGCCGCCCCCAGCCCCACCCCGCCGACTGAGCCCGTGGGGGACGCACCTTCATGCGTCCGGGTCAGCCTGGCAGCCCAAACGCATGAAGCACCGTGACCTCGGGGTGGCAGCTGACCGATTCTCATGCGTTTGGGTCGTCCCGGCAGCCCAGACGCATGAAGATCCGTCACCCTCACCCGGCGCGGGGCGACCCACCCACCACGGGACCACGCGTCAGTCGGGGACGTGCTCGAGGATGTCGCCGGGCTGGCAGTCCAGGACCCGGCAGATCGCCTCGAGGGTGCTGAACCGGACCGCCTTCGCGCGTCCGTTCTTGAGCACCGCCACGTTCGCGGGGGTCAGGCCGACCTTGTCGGCGAACTCGCCGACGCTCATCTTCCGCTTGGCCAGCTCGACGTCGAGCCGCACGACGATCGCCATCAGATCACCGCGTCCATGTCGCGGCGCAGGGCGGTCGCCTGGCACAGCAGCGCCCGCATGACGACGAGCAGCAGCACCACGCCGCCGGAGGCGACCGACAGGCCGCCGAGCAGCAGCGGCAGGCCGGGGTCGCGCAGCTCGGGCGTGACGTAGAGGAAGACGCCGACCGTGCCGGCGATCGTCACCATGCACAGCCAGACGCCGAGCGCCGCCCACACGATGAGGTCGACCCAGCGGAACACGTCGGTGCTGAAGATCCGGTCGGCCTGGACCATCGACAGCAGCCGCCAGGTGCACGCGACGACGACGAGCAGGCACACGACCGCCAGCTCGAGGGCGATGAACACCGGCCACCGGACGGGGCTCAGGTCGCCGTCGTCCGGGCCGCCGAAGATCTGGCCGGGGACGGACATGACGAGGCCGAGCAGCAGGCCGAGGGCGATGAGCACGAGCAGCACCCGCAGGGCGAGGACGACGAGTCGGGGCAGCGAGGTCATGTATCGAGTTTCGATAGATTCGTCTCGAAAGTCAAGCGGTCGCGGACCCCGCATGCCGGCGGCCCCATGACGCAGGTCACCATGTGTGCCATGCGCCTGGACCACCTCTCCTTCGCCGCCGGACCCGACGGACTCGCCGCGACCACGGCCCGCCTCGCCGACCAGCTCGGCGTGACGTTCGTGGACGGCGGGGTCCACCCCCGCTTCGGGACGCGCAACGCCGTCCTGCCGCTCGCGAACGGGCACTACCTCGAGGTCGTCGAGGTGCTCGACCACCCGGCCTCGGACAAGGCGCCGTTCGGCCAGGCCGTGCGCGCCCGCTCCGAGGCCGGCGGCGGCTGGCTGGGCTGGGTCGTGGCGGTCGACGACATCAAGCCGGTCGAGCAGCGCATCGGACGTCACGCGGTGCCCGGCAACCGGCACCGTCCCGACGGCTACAACCTGCAGTGGCAGCAGATCGGCGTCCGCGGCACGACCGCCGACCCGCAGCTGCCGTTCGTCGTGAGCTGGGAGAGCCCGACCGACGAGCACCCGTCGCGCGACGGCCAGCCGCAGGCCGAGCTGCTCGCGCTGGAGATCGCCGGCTCCCCCCGAGCGCGTCACCGGCTGGCTCGGCGAGCCGGCGCTGGACGCGCTCGACGACGACGCCGTCAGTAGGTGGGGTCGGCCGG
>NZ_JBNFNZ010000145.1:0-5467 GCF_057364525.1 Aeromicrobium sp. PFPM2_SD2 | reverse complement strand
CGTCGAGGATGCTGTCGCTGATCTGGTCGGCGATCTTGTCCGGGTGGCCCTCGGTGACGGACTCGGACGTGAAGAAACGGCTCACGATGTGCTGGCTCCTGAGATTCGGGGACGTGCCGATCGTCAGGCCGCCGGGAAGCCCGGTGGTCGTCACGGCGTAAGGGGCGGTGCCACCGCGCACGCTCAGCACCGTCGCCGAGACCGCCACGCCCTCGGTGAGGCGCGGCCCGCCGAGCGCGGTCACGGTCAGCGGCTCGACCGCGCCCTGCGTCGTCAGCGCGACCGCCGTACGGCCCGACCGAGCCGTAGGACGTGTAGGGGGCCCGGGGCTGGCGGTCGGCGCTGCGCCCCTCGACCCGCAGCAGGTAGTCGCCGGCCGCGAGCGTCCGGTCGATGCGCCAGCCCCATGCCGGAGGGAGACCGTGCCGACGCTGCGTCCGGCGACGACGGCGGGGTCGGCGACCTCGACGACCTCACCGGACGCGGTGGTCAGCGTCGCCTTGGCGTCCACGTTGCCGTAGGCGGGGACGGTCAGGTCGACGACCGTGCGGCCCGAGGCGGTGAACCGGAAGTGGTCGACGTCGCCGCCGGGGCTCAACGAGGCCTCGACCCGTCCGGTCAGCGCGGACGCCGTCGCGGGGGTGCCGCCCTCGCGATCGGCCAGGGCCGGCAGGTAGCGGCCGATGAGCGCCAGGTCGTCCTCGGGGTTGTCGGCGCCGGCGTACTGGCCCTTGCTCCACTGGCTGACCGGACGCCGGTAGCCGGTGCCCATGAGCGGACCCCACAGAGCGTGCCCGGGGTAGTACGCGCGTGCCGGGGTCGAGCCGCTCGCGACGGTGCCGTCGTGGTCGAGGCCGAGGTTGTGGCCGATCTCGTGGCTGGCGGCCTGCGCGGTGTCGTAGGCGGCGCCCTGCATGAACACGAACGCCGGGCTGTAGTGGTCGTACGTCGCACCGGTCGCCCGCGGGACGTCGAGGTAGGCGATGCCGCCGCAGCCGCACTGCGGCTTGATCTCGTTCGTGCGTGTGACGACCGCCTGGAACCCGTACTCCTGGTCGGTGCTCGACGCCCGGTTCAGCCGGGCCGCGGTCGGACGCTCGGTGGTGACGTCGACGTCGAAGGCGGCGAAGTCCTCGGCGACGACCTGCCAGATGGTGCGGACGTCGGCGAGCTCCTGCGCCGAGAACGCCGGGTCGGAGTCCTGCGAGTAGGCCGGCGACGTGATCGTGCTGGCGTCGTAGCTGGCGTTCCAGGCCGTGCCGGTGGTGACGGCGCCGTCGAGGTCGAGGTAGATCGTCCTGCGGGCACCCGGACGCGAGTGCAGGGCGAAGGCGTCGCCGGACGCGTCGGCGGCGGCCGCCTCCATCGCCGGCGCCGGGGCGGACGTGTCCTCGGGGGCCTCCTCGGCCACGAACGGGACGCCGCAGGTGTCGAGCACGAGCGTGTCGTCGGAGACCGCCTCGGCGCCGAGCGTCCGGGCGTCGCCCAGGACGGGAGCGGCGACGTCGAGCGCCTGCTCCTCGTCGGCGGTCAGGTCGGCGCGCTCGCGTCCGGCGTCGGTGAACAGCTCCTGGGCGACGGTCGGCTGCGGCAGCAGCTCCTCGCAACGCGCTCCGGCGGCGGTCGCCGGTGTGGACGGCAGCAGGGTGAGCCCACCGAGGGTGAGTGTGGACGCGACGAGCAGACGCAGCTTCATGGACGGCCTCCCGAGACGGATCACCGCCCGCGGCCGGCGGGCGACCCCTTACCCGTCGGCACGAGCCGCCCGATGCTGAGCGTCCCGGCCCAGTTCAGCCGGGCGTCACACCGGCGGGCGCCGCCGGACGCGTCAGGCGCGTGCGGCCAGCACCTCGCGCCTCCGCCCTCCAGCTCGTCCAGGCCGGCGCGACGCCCCGACAGGACGAGCAGCAGCGAGCTGGCCGGACCGGTGACGACCGGACCGCTGCCGTGGGTGAAGCCGGTGTCGGGCGCCTCGACCCGCAGGCCCTCGACGCGCTGGCGTCCGCCACCGATCTTCGTCGAGGCGCCGACCAGGTAGCCGAGCGCCTCGTTCAGCGCGTCGGCCGGGTACTCGCCGCGGACGCCGAGCGGGCGGCGCACGTCCTCGCCGTGGGCGAACGCCTCGACCAGGCGCGTCGCGAGGTTCACCGGCGGCGTCCTGGTGAGCGGCACGACCTCGCGCAGCCGCTGGAGCGTCTCGGGCGGGGTGCCCTTCTCGCGCTCCAGGCCGAGCTGGTTCTGCCGGTCGAGGTCGAAGCGGGCGCGGACGAGCCCCTTGACCAGGTGCCAGGTGTCGGTGCGGGCGCAGTCGACGACGTGGGCCACGACGTCGTGCACCGTCCAGCCCTCGCACAGCGACGGCGTGCTCCACTGCGCGTCGGTGAGCGTCTCCAGGAACGCGGCCAGCGACGCGCGCTCCTCGTGCACGACCTTCCAGACGTCGACCACGGGCGTCCCTTCCTCGATGACGGAGCCCCCAGCGTAGGGACCGCCACCGACGTCCGCGCCTAGACCGCCGGCTGCTGCTGGGTGATGCAGTGGACGCCGCCGCCGCGCGCGAACAGCGGACGCGCGTCGACCCGGACGACCTCGCGGCCCGGGTAGGCCTGCGCGAGCACCTCGGCGGCCACGTCGTCGTGCGGGTCGTCGAAGCCGCCCATCACCACGCCGCCGTTGCAGACCAGGTGGTTGACGTAGCTGTAGTCGACCGGCCCGGCCTCGTCCACGAGCTGCTGCGGTGCCGGCAGGTCGACGACCCGCCACCCCTCGGGCAGCGCGGCCCGCAGCGTCGCGTCGAGCGAGTGGTCGGGGTGGCGCGGGTCCTGCTGGCGGTGCAGCAGCACGACACCGGGCTCGGGCATGGCGGCGACGATGTCGACGTGCCCGCGGGTCCCGAATTCCGCGTAGTCACGGGTGAGTCCGCGCGGCAGCCAGACGACGTCGCGCACGCCGAGGGTGCGGCGCAGCTCGGCCTCGACGTCGGCGGCGGTCAGGCCGGGGTTGCGGCCGGGGTCGAGCTGCACGGTCGTCGTGACCAGCACGGTGCCGTCGCCGTCGACGTGGATCCCGCCGCCCTCGTTCACCAGGTCGGACGGCACGAGCGTCGCGCCGGCCCACGCGGCGACGCGTCCGGCCACCTGCGCGTCGTGCTCCCAGGACGCCCACGCCTGGCCGCCCCAGCCGTTGAACGTCCAGTCGACGGCGCCGAGCCGGTCGCCGTCGACGACGAACGTCGGGCCGATGTCGCGCATCCAGGCGTCGTCCAGCCGCGCCTCGAGCAGCTCGACGTCCCCGCCGAGGTGGTCGCGGGCGACGCCGACCGCGGACGGGTCGACGACCATCCGCACCGGCTCGAACGCCGAGATCGCGTGCGCGACGGACGCCCAGGTGCGCCGGGCCTCGTCGGCGTCGGCGTCGGTCTCGCCGAGCGTGTAGCCCGACGACGGCCAGGCCATCCAGGTGCAGGCGTGCGGCGCGGTCTCGGCCGGCATCGTCCAGGTCATCGGGCGAGCCCCGCGTACGTGTCGGGACGGCGGGTGCGCAGGAACGGGAACAGCGTCAGCCAGTCGCGGCGCTGGTCGAGGTCGAGGTCGACGACCAGCACGGCCTCGTCGTCGCGCGGGGCCTCGGCAAGCACCCGGCCGTACGGGTCGACGACGAACGACGAGCCGTAGAAGCGGATGCGCCCCTCGTCGCCGGTGCGGTTCGGCACGACGATGAACAGCCCGTTCGCGATCGCGTGGCCGACGATCACCTGGCGCCACAGCGGAGCGGTGTCGAAGTCCGGGTGGTCGGGCTCGGAGCCGATCGCCGTCGGGTACGCGAGCACGTCCGCGCCGCCGAGGGCGTACATCCGCGCGACCTCGGGGAACCACTCGTCCCAGCAGGTCGGCAGGCCGAACACGGCCGGCAGCCCGTCGAGCTGGTGGACGGGGTAGGCATCCTCGGCCGGGCCGGGGCGGAAGTACTTGTCCTCGACGTAGCCCTCGGTGACCGGGATGTGCGTCTTGCGCGTCCGCGCGACGAGACGTCCCGACGGGTCGACGACGACGGCCGTGTTGAAGCCGAGCCCGTCGCCGGCGTCGGCGCGCTCGTAGAGCGAGGCGTGCACGTGGACGCCGTGCTCGCACGCGACCCGGGCCGCGAAGGCGACGGTCGGCCCGTCCTCGAGGCTCTCGGTGAGGTCGGACGCGGTGCCGGTCGGCTCCTCGAACGCGGGGTAGCGCGAGAGCGTCAGCTCGGGCAGGAACACCGCGGTCGCTCCCTCGGCGGCCGCGGTGGCGACGCCGTCGGCCAGCACCTGCTGGAGCTCGTCGGCGTCCTCGCGCCAGCGGTGCTGGACGAGCCCGACGCGCAGCGGCTCGCGCGTGGGCGGGTCGACGCGGGCGGGCGACTCCAGGGCGGGGCCGTGGACGAGCTGCGCGGCCGGGCCGGACGAGTGGGACATGGATGCCTCGCAGGACTAAAACGAATGGTGTTCGTTAGTATGGTGATCGCGGGGCCGGTTGTCCACGGGTCCCACCCGACGACGTCCCGATCGCCCCGAGGAAGGACCCGGCGTGCCCCGACCGTCCGTGCCCGTCCTCTCCGTCGCCAAGATCGCCACGGCCGCGCTCGCGATCGTCGACCGCAAGGGCGAGTTCAGCGTCAACGAGGTCGCCAAGGCGCTCGGCGTGCGGCCCTCGTCGCTCTACAACCACTTGGCCGGCAAGGCCGAGATCGTCGAGGCGATGCGCTCGCTCGTCTTCCAGGACCTCGAGCCCGCACCCGGCCCGGACGAGTGGGAGTCGCGGCTGCGAGGGCTGCTGCGCGGCTACCGCGACGCGTTCGCCGCGCACCCGCGGCTCGTCCCGCTGCTGACCGCGTACACGGTGTCGTCGCCGGACGTCATGGCGCTGTACGAGCGCATGGCGGACGTCCTCGTGCGCGCCGGCGTGCCCGAGGACGAGCTGCTGGCGATCATCACGGTGCTCGACCACCTGGTCATCGGCTCCGCGCTCGACCTCGCCGCGCCCGAGCAGGTCTGGAGCCGAGACGCCGCCCAGGGTCCGCTGCTCGCGGCGGCCATCGAGGCGTCCCCCAGCGGACGCGAGCGGGCCGACCACGCGTTCGAGCTCGGCCTCGACCTGGTGCTCGGGAGCCTGCAGCGGCGGCTGCGGACGTCGTGAGGCGCCGGGTCTGCGCGGTAGCGTCACGGTCGTGACCCGCCTGCCCCGACCAAGCGCCGTCGACCGCCGCGTCGCACTGGTGACCGGGGCGATCGCGCTGGTCGCTCTCGTCGCCGTCGCGGTGGCCGCGCACGTAGCGCCCGAGTCGGACGTCGTCACCCCGGTGCCGTCCACCACGTCCTGGGTGCTCGGTGGGGTCGTGCTCGTGGCCCAGGCGGTCGCGCTGCTGTGGCGGCGGGCCGCGCCCGAGGTCGTCCTGCTCGCCGCGTCCGCCGGGCTGCTGCTCGCGGCCTCGCCGG
>NZ_JBNFNZ010000144.1:0-5473 GCF_057364525.1 Aeromicrobium sp. PFPM2_SD2 | reverse complement strand
CGGCGGCGCAGCGCGTCGGCCAGGCCGGCAGCGGGCCACGACCGGGCCGGATCGAGACGACCGGGTTCGAGGGCGCCACGAGCACGACGTCGGCGTCCGTCAGCGCCTCGACGACGCCGGGCGCGGGCGTGGACGTCTCGACGCCGTCGTAGGAGAGCGCGGTGAACGGGACGCCGGCGCGGTGCCGGATCCAGTACTCCTGGAAGTGGACGTGCCGCGTCTCGCCGTCGACCACGACGTCCAGGTGCGTCTCGACCTCGTCCTCGGTCATCGGCAGCAGCGTGACGCCCGGCTGCCACCGCTGGCACAGGTGGGCGGTGGCGGCGGTCAGCCCGCGGCCCTCGCGCAGCAGACGGGTGCGGACGAGGTGGGTGGCGATGTCGCGGTCGCCGAGGCCGAACCAGTCCGGGCCCTCGCCGTACGCGGCCAGGTCCTCCTTGGCGCTCCAGGTCTCGTCCGCGCGGCCCCACCGGCGCTCGGGGTCGATGCCGCCACCGAGGGTGTACATGAGCGAGTCGAGGTCGGGGCAGACGCGCAGCCCGTGCAGCCACAGGTCGTCGGCGGTGTTGGCGACGACGGTGACGTCGGCGTCGGGCGCGGCGGCGACGACGCCCGAGACGAACCGGGCGCCGCCGATGCCGCCGGACAGGACGGTGATGCGCATGTCAGCTCCTGCCCAGGCGCTTCTCGGCCTGCTTGGGGGTCATGGGGACGCAGCCGTGGGCGACGGCCTCGGCGACGACCGCGGGCTCGTCGCGCATGAGCCGCCAGCCCCGGCGCACCAGCACGTGGGGCGCCTTGCGGCCCTCGCGCAGGTCGCGGAAAAGGCGCAGGCAGAACGTCAGCAGGCGCGGACGGCGCAGGCAGATCGCCTCCTCCAGCAGCCCGGCGCGACGGCAGGTGTCGACGATCTGCGGCGCGAACAGGCCCTCGGCGACGAACAGGTCGGTGCTGACCCGCAGGTGCTCGAGGTCGACCCGGCGGCTGGCCGACAGCGAGTAGACCGGCACCTCGGCGGTGCCGGACGCGCACAGCTCGGCGATGGTCGCGACGGCCTGGTCGGCGTCCCACGAGCGCGGGTCGTCCCAGTCGACCAGCCCGAGGTCGGACATCGGCATGTCCGGCTCGTCGAGGTCGCGGTAGAAGTCGTCCAGGCGCAGGGTGGGGACGCCGAGCCGGCGCGCGAGCCGGGACTTGCCCGAGCCCGAGGGTCCGGCGAGGATCACGACGCGACGGGGCACCCGAGCACTCTAGACGGCCGACTACGCTGGCCCGCATGGCACTCGACGTCACCGTGGCCGACATCGCCGGCATGATCGACCACGCGATCCTCAAGCCCGAGCTCACCCGCGAGCAGGTCGACACCGACCTGGACCTCGCGGCCCGCTACCGCATCTTCAGCGTCTGCGTGCGTCCCAGCGACGTCGCGCACGCGGCGGCCCGGCTCGACGGCTCCGGCGTCGCGGTCGGCACCGTCATCGGCTTCCCGCACGGCACGACGTCCACCCAGGCGAAGGTCGCCGAGGCCGAGCAGGCACTGGCCGACGGTGCCTCCGAGCTCGACATGGTGCTCAACATCGGGCGGCTGCGCAGCGGGCTGCTGGACGACGTGACGGGCGACATCGCCGCCGTGGTCGGTGCCGCCCAGGGCAAGGTCGTCAAGGTCATCTTCGAGACCGCGTACCTCAGCGACGACGAGATCGTCGCGGCGTGCAAGGCCACGGCCGACGCGGGCGCGGACTTCGTCAAGACGTCCACGGGCTTCGCCGGCGGTGGCGCCACGATCGAGCACGTCCGGCTCATGCGCGAGAGCTCGCCCGAGCACGTGCAGGTCAAGGCGTCCGGCGGCGTGCGCAGCCTCGACACCCTGCTGGAGATGATGGCGCTCGGCGTCACCCGCTTCGGCACCAGCGCCACGGCGACGATCCTGGACGAGCTGGGGTCGCGGCTGGCCGGCGGCGAGGCGTCCACCACCGAGGACGCCTCCAGCTACTGACTCACCCGAGCCCGGCTCCGCCGGGATTCGTGAGGAAAAGGACCCCTTCCGCCAGGAAAGGGGTCCTTTTCTTCACACATCGCGGCAGCGCCGCGACCGGGTGAGGGCTACAGGCCGAGGAGGGCGGCGAGGTCGGCCTTGATGCCGGCGAGCCGCTCGTCGGCCTCGCGGCGCGCGGCGTCGACGTCCTCGCCGGCCTCGACGACGACCTCCAGGTAGCACTTGAGCTTCGGCTCGGTGCCGGACGGACGCGCGATGACGCGTGCGCCGCCCTCGAGGCCGATGCGGATGCCGTCGGTCGGCGGAAGGCCCTGGTAGCCGTCCTCGAGGTCGTCCACGGACGTCACCGACAGCCCGCCGAGCGACTCCGGCGGCGACGTGCGCAGGGTCTGCATCGCGTTCGCGATGACCGAGCGGTCGTCGACCCGCACCGAGAGCTGCGTGGTCGCGTGCAGGCCGTGCTCGCGCGCGATGTCGTCGAGCAGGTCCAGGAGCGTGCGGCCCTCGGCCTTGAGCGACGCGGCCAGCTCGAGCACGGCCAGGGCGGCCGAGACGCCGTCCTTGTCGCGCGCGATGTGCGGCGCGACCGAGTAGCCGAGCGCCTCCTCGTAGCCGTAGGCCAGGTCCTCGATCTTGCCCAGCCACTTGAAGCCGGTGAGCGTCTGGCGCCACGGGCGTCCGGCCGCCTCGGCCTGCTTGCCCAGCACCGACGACGAGACGATCGACGCCGCGTAGGTGCCCTCGGCGCCGCGGCTGAGCATGTGATGACCCAGCAGCGAGCCGACCTGGTCGCCCGACAGCATCCGGTGGCCGTCGCCGTCGCGCACGCCCACCGCGCACCGGTCGGCGTCGGGGTCGTTGGCGATGATGACGTCGGCGTCGACGGACGCGGCCAGCGCGAGCGCGAGGTCCATCGCGCCCGGCTCCTCGGGGTTGGGGAACGCGACGGTCGGGAACGCCGGGTCGGGGTCGCCCTGCTCGGCGACGACGTGCGGCGCCGGGAACGCCGGCCCGCTCGACCACCTCGAGCAGCGTGTCACGACCGACGCCGTGCATCGGCGTGTAGACGGCGACGACGTCGCGCGGACCGTCCTGCGCCAGCGCGACGCAGGCCTCGACGTACGCCGCGGCGACGTCGTCGCCCAGCACCGTGTAGTCGTCGGAGCGGGGCAGCTCGTCCACGCGTCCGACGCGGTCGATCTCGGCGGAGATGTCGCCGTCGGCGGGCGGCACGATCTGGCTGGAGTCGCCCAGGTAGACCTTGTAGCCGTTGTCGCGCGGCGGGTTGTGCGACGCGGTGACCATGACGCCGGCGCTGACGCCCAGGTGGCGGATGGCGAACGCGAGCACCGGCGTCGGCAGGTGCCGGGGCAGCAGGTGGGCACGCACGCCCAGGCCCTGCATGACCTCGGCGGTGTCGCGGGCGAAGCGCTCGGAGTTGTAGCGCGCGTCGTAGCCGACGACGACGCTCGGGTCGTCCTCGTGCTGCTTCAGGTACGCCGCCAGCCCGGCCGCCGCCTGGGCGACGATGACGCGGTTCATCCGGTTCGGGCCGGCGCCGAGCTCGCCGCGCAGGCCGGCGGTGCCGAACTGCAGGCGCTCGGCGAAGCGGTCCTCCAGGGCCTCGGTGTCGTCGGCGTCCAGCAGCTGCTGGAGCTCGGCGCGGGTCTCCTCGTCGGGGTCCTGGTCGAGCCAGAGCCGGGCGCGGTCGGTGAGCGTCGTCATGGCTGGTCTCCTCAGATGCGCGGCAGGACGTCGGCGAGCAGGGCGCCCATGCGGGTGGCGGCGGCCTTGCCCGCGGCGAGGACCTCCTCGTGGTCGAGCGGCTCGCCGGTGACGCCGGCGGCGGCGTTGGTGACCAGCGAGATGCCGAGCACCTCCAGGCCGGCGGCCCGGGCGGCGATGGCCTCGAGCGCGGTCGACATGCCGACCAGGTCGCCGCCGATGGCGCGGACCATGGCGATCTCGGCCGGGGTCTCGTAGTGCGGGCCGGGGAACTGGACGTAGACGCCCTCGTCCAGGCTCGGGTCGACCTCGCGGACGAGCGCGCGCAGGCGCGAGGAGTACAGGTCGGTCAGGTCGACGAAGTTCGCGCCCTGCAGCGGCGAGGCGGCCGTCAGGTTGATGTGGTCGCTGATGAGCACGGGGGTGCCGGGCTCCCAGTCGGGGTTGAGCCCGCCGCAGCCGTTGGTCAGCACGAGGGTCTTGACGCCGGCGGCGGCCGCGGTGCGGACGCCGTGGACGACGGCGCCGACGCCCTTGCCCTCGTAGAAGTGGGTGCGGCCCAGGAAGACCAGGGCGCGCTTGTCGCCCACGCGCACCGAGCGCAGCGTGCCACCGTGGCCCTCGACCGCCGGGGCGCTGAAGCCGGGCAGGTCGGCCAGGGGGATCTCGTGGTCGGGCTCGCCCAGCGCGTCCGCGGCGGGCAGCCAGCCCGAGCCCATGACGAGGGCGACGTCGTGGTCGGCGCCGTCGGTGAGCTCGCGCAGAGCGTCCGCGGCCTGGTCGGCGATGTCGGAGGTGTTCACGGTCAGACCCTACGGCCCGGTGCGGCGGGCTGCAGCACGCCGTCTGCTCTACCCTGGCCGGATGCCGAAGATCATCGGGGGGTCGCTCGTCGAGCACCGTGCGCAGGTGCGCGTGCGGGTCTTCGAGGCGCTCGTCGACCTCATGGCGGAGCGTCCGTTCGCGGCGGTCACGATGGCCGACCTGGCCGAGCGGGCGGGCGTGGGACGCACGGCGCTGTACAACCACTTCGCCGACCGCGAGGCCGTCCTGGTCGCCTACGCCGGCGAGGAGACGCGGTCGTACGTGGCCCGGCTGGAGGCCGACCTCGCCGCGACCGACGACCCGGTGGAGCGGCTGCGCGTCTACGTGCGCCACCACCGTGACTTCGCCGAGTCGACCCACCTGGGGTTCGGCCCCGAGGTGATGGGGGTGCTGTCGCGCGAGTCCCTGACCGAGCTGCGCCAGCACGTCCACGACGTCGAGCGGGTGCTGCGCCGCGTGCTCGAGGAGGGCCGCGAGGCCGGTGTCCTGACGGTCGTCGACCTGGACGAGGCCGTGCTGCTCGTCCACGCCTGTCTGCAGCGGCGCGAGGTCTCGCGCGAGGCGGCCGAGCAGTTCGTCCTCGGAGGCCTCGGCGTGCGCTGACCCGGGGGCGGCGGGGGAGCGAGGGCGTGGGCCGGTCGGTGACCACGCGCGATGTGTCACGATGTTTCTGACACCACGTCATCAAGAGGAGTCCGCATGACCGTCGTCGAGACCGAGCTCGCCGCCCAGCCCCTGTCCGTGGTCGTGCGCGAGGGCTCGCGGGCCGCCCACGAGCAGGCCGAGGGCACGTCCTTCATGACCGAGCTGCTCGAGGGCCGGCTGTCCGAGCGGGCCTACGCGGACTACCTGACCGGGCTGCGGCCGGTCTACGCGGCGCTGGAGCAGGTGGGCGCCGACCTCGCCGGCGACCCGCTCGTGGCCGCG
>NZ_JBNFNZ010000143.1:0-5483 GCF_057364525.1 Aeromicrobium sp. PFPM2_SD2 | reverse complement strand
GAGGGCCGCGTCGTGCTCGTGGACGGCGGGCGCGTGCGCACCGTCGGGGACGTGCCCGGCGTGGTGCCGGCCGCCGGCATCGGCGAGGGCGGTCTGCTCGGCCTGGCCGTCCCGCCGGGCGACGACTCGGTGGTCTACGCCTTCCACACGGCCGACTCCGACGACCGCGTGGTGCGCATGACGTTCGACGGACGACGGCTCGGGCGCCCCGAGCCGGTCGTCACCGGCATCCCGTCGGCCACGCACCACCACGGCGGCCGCCTGCTGTTCGACGCCCGGGGGAACCTGTTCGTCTCGACCGGCGACGCCGAGCAGCGCGAGCTCGCCCAGGACCGCGACTCGCTGGCCGGCAAGGTGCTGCGCGTGGACCGCGACGGGCGTCCGGTCGACGGCAACCCGTTCGGCAACCGCACGTGGACCTACGGCCACCGCAACGTCGAGGGCCTGGCCGTCGACGCCGACGGACGGCTCTGGGCGACCGAGTTCGGCGACAAGTCCGCCGACGAGCTCAACCTGCTCCGGCGCGGCGGCAACTACGGCTGGCCCCAGGTGGAGGGCGAGGGCGGCGGGAACGGGCTGGTCGACCCGCTGGTCACGTGGGGCACGAGCGAGTGCTCCCCGGCGGGGCTGGCGATCACCCGCTCGACCGCGTTCCTCGGCGCGCTGCAGGGGCGCTGCCTGTTCTCCGTGCCGCTCGCGGGGGAGCGGGCCGGACGGCCGCGCCGGCACCTGGACGACGACGACCGCGTGCGCACGGTGGCCGTCGCGCCCGACGGTGCGCTGTGGGTGACCACGTCGAACACGGACGGCCGGCGCGAGCCGGGTCGCGGCGACGACCGCATCTGGCGGGTGACCCTGTGAGGGCGGCTGAGACTACCGACGCGTAAGGGTGTCTGCCGCCAAAACATGAGGCTAGCCTCGGGATCGGGCACCGTGCCCGCCCGAAGGAGGTCCTCATGGACGACACGACGTTCGACTACGACCGCGGCGACGTCACGACGATGGCCCGGCGCTACCCGGTCCGTCCGCTCGCCCACGTGGCCGCCCACCCCGGCGACGTCCGGTTCCTGGCGGGTGCGCCCGAGCCGCTCCAGCACGCCTGGGACGAGGGCGGCCGCCCCTAGCGACCCGACGCAAGACGAAGGCCCCACCCGGCGGACCGGGTGGGGCCTTCGTGCGCGCTGGTCAGAGCGGGCGGATGTTCGCCGCCTGCAGGCCCTTGGGGCCCTGCTCGACGTCGAACTCGACCTTCTGGGCCTCGTCCAGCGAGCGGTAGCCGCTGGTCTGGATGGCGCTGAAGTGGGCGAAGACGTCGGCGCTGCCGTCGTCCGGCGCGATGAACCCGAAGCCCTTGTCGGCGTTGAACCACTTGACGGTTCCGGTGGCCATGTCCTTCTCCTCGGTTGCCAGAGCGGTCCGAGACCTTCTGCGGACCGCGGTCGCGGTGGTGCTCCCGAGTCAACCAGGCACCCGGACGGGTCACGCCAGCCACAGGTCGTACGCACAGCAACTGGCGACCACCCTAGGGCAGGGGGAGGGCGGTCCGCACGGGTTCGCGCGGAGCGTGTCGCGGCGTCCGGCCTTCATCGAAACGCAATCGGGCCAATAGTCCGTCGTGTCTAGACGGGACTAGTCCTTCCTACCTAGGTTGACCCCAGGCCTGCGTCGCCCCACCGGACGGCGCGCGCTGCGCGGACCACCCGGCCCGCACCATCACGACACACAGGGGGAACACAGTGAGACGTCTCACGACGGGCCTGATCGGGCTCGGACTGACGGCCTCGTTCGGAGTCGCGTACGCCGCGCCCGGACAGGCCGCCCCGGCGCCGCAGCAGCCGGCGGCCGAGAAGGCACACCGGGAGCACGAGCTCCCGAACCCGCTCGAGGACAAGCGTCGCGCCCTGCGCGAGGAGGCCCTCGCGGCGGTGCTGAGCGGTGACGCGAAGACGGTGCAGCGCAACGGCAGCACCGTCGTCAAGCTCGGCAAGTCCTACGCCCCGGCCGACGCCGCCGCGCGCAGCAACAAGAAGGCGCGCTCGACGCTCAAGGGCAAGAAGGCCCAGGCCAAGCAGGTCGACCAGTACGTGGAGCTCGAGCAGGAGCGCGCGGACAAGATCTTCGTCGTCCTGGCCGAGTTCGGCGACGAGCGCCACCCCGACTTCCCCGACTCGGACTGGGCGTCCGCCGAGGACGCGGTGGAGCCGCAGCGCTTCGACGGCCCGCTGCACAACCAGATTCCCGAGCCCGACCGGCGCAAGGACAACAGCACGGTCTGGCAGAAGGACTTCTCCCAGGAGCACTTCCAGGACCTGTACTTCGCCGACGGCAAGAAGGACGAGTCGGTCAAGACCTACTACGAGACGCAGTCGTCGGGCCGCTACACGGTCGACGGGCAGGTCTCGGACTGGGTCAAGGTGCGCTACAACCAGGCGCGCTACGGCCGCACCGACCGCGGTGCCTGGGACCTGGTCCGTGACGCGCTGAACTCGTGGGTCGCCGACCAGCAGGCCAAGGGCCGCACCGAGGCGCAGATCGCGGCCGACCTGGCCTCGTACGACCAGTACGACCGGTACGACTTCGACGGCGACGGCGACTTCAACGAGCCCGACGGGTACATCGACCACTTCCAGATCGTCCACGCGGGCGGCGACGAGGCCGACGGCGACCCGATCTACGGCAGCGACGCGATCTGGTCGCACCGCTGGTACGCGTTCGTCACCGACGCCGGCGCCACCGGCCCGGCGCAGAACCCGCTCGGCGGCACGCAGATCGGCAACACCGGTCTGTGGGTCGGTGACTACACGGTCCAGCCCGAGAACGGCGGCCTGTCGGTCTTCGCGCACGAGTACGGCCACGACCTCGGCCTGCCGGACGCGTACAGCACCGCCGGCGGCGACAACAACAACGAGTACTGGACGCTCATGGCCCAGAGCCGGCTCAACGGCAAGGGCGAGCCGCTCGGGACGCGTCCGGGCGACCTCGGCGCGTGGGAGAAGCTGCAGCTCGGCTGGCTCGACTACGAGGCGGTCTCGCACACGCAGCGGAAGACGCTCGACCTCGGGCCGCAGGAGTACAACACCGGCAAGGCGCAGGGCGCCGTCGTCGTCCTGCCGGACAAGACGGTCTCCAGCGACAACGGCGCCCCGGCGTCGGGCTCGCAGCAGTTCTTCTCCGGCTCCGGCGACGACCTGGCCAACTCGATGACCACCGAGGTCGACCTCACCGGCAAGACGTCCGCGTCCTTCCGGGGCAAGATCCGGTACTCCATCGAGGAGGGCTACGACTACGCCTACTTCCAGGCCTCGACCGACGGCGGGAACACCTGGACGTCGCTGGCCGGCACCGTCAACGGCACCGACTACGGGCTGGACACGTCCGGCAAGCCGGGCATCGACGGCGAGCAGAAGAGCTGGGCCGACCTGGTCGTCCCGCTCGACGCCTACGCGGGCCAGAAGATCCAGCTGCGCGCGTACTACAAGACCGACGGCGGCCTGGCGATGCCCGGCCTGTTCCTCGACGACGTCAGCGTCGTCGCCGACGGCCAGACGATCCTGACCGACGGTGCCGAGGACGGCAGCCCGGCGTGGACGTTCGACGGCTTCAGCGTGGTCGGTGCGACCACGACGCAGTCGTACGACAACTTCTACGTCATGGGCCACCGCTCGCCGGTGAGCTACGACAAGTACCTGGAGACCGGCCCGTACAACTTCGGCTGGGCGAACACCCGTCCGGACTGGGTCGAGCACTTCAGCTACGGGCAGGGCCTGCTGATCTCGTACTGGGACACCTCCCAGGCCGACAACAACACGATCACGCACCCCGGCGAGGGCCGGAACCTGCCGATCGACGCGCACCCGGAGCCGATCATCAACATCGCGACCGGGCAGCCGTGGCGGGCCCGCGTGGCGGTCTACGACGCGCCGTTCTCGACGCTCAAGGCCGACTCGTTCACGCTGCACACCAACGGCGTCGCGTCCTACATCCGGGCGCAGCAGCCGCGGCCGCTGTTCGACGACACGAAGAAGTACTGGTACGCCGAGACGCCTCAGCAGGGCGTCAAGCTGCCGGGCGTCGGCGTGAAGGTCAAGGTGCTGCAGGAGCAGGGCACCAGCATGAGGATCCGGGTCAACTGACGCCGGTCTGACGCGCGAGGGCCCCGGGGAGCGATCCCCGGGGCCCTTCGTCGTCCGCGGTCGGCGGTCAGCCGCGGCCGAGCTCCTCGCGCAGCACGGCGACGAACCGGTCGACGTCGGCCTCGGTGGTGTCCCACGACGTCATCCAGCGCACCTCGCCGCGAGCGCGGTCCCAGTCGTAGAACCGGACGCGCTCGCGCACGCGGTCGGCGACGGCCAGAGGCAGCGTCGCGAAGATCGCGTTGGCGTCGGTGCGCTGGGTGAACGCCAGGTCGGGCAGCGAGCCGTCGGCGACGCCGGCCTCGAGCGCGGAGCGCAGCCGGGCGGCCATGGCGTTGGCGTGGCCGGCGCTGCGCAGGCCGAGGTCGTCCTCGAACAGCGCGAGCAGCTGGACCGAGGCGAAGCGCATCTTGCTGGTCAGCTGCATGGTGAGCTTGCGCAGGTAGGTCAGGCCGGTCGCTCGCTCGGGGTCGAGCACGACGACCGCCTCGACGCCGAGCAGGCCGTTCTTGGTGCCGCCGAGGCTCAGCACGTCCACGCCGGCGTCCGTGGTGAAGTCCCGGAACGGGACGCCGAGCGCCGCCGCGGCGTTCCAGAGCCGGGCACCGTCCATGTGCACGGCCATGCCGCGCTCGTGGGCGAAGTCGGCGATCGCCCGCACCTCGGCGGGGGAGTACAGCGTCCCCATCTCGGTGGTCTGGGTGATGCTGACCGCGAGCGGCTGGGCGCGGTGCTCGTTGCCGAAGCCCCAGGCCTCGCGGCCGACCAGCTCGGGAGTCAGCCGGCCGTCCGGCGTGGGGACGGTCAGCAGCTTGAGCCCGGTCATGCGCTCGGGCGCGCCGGCCTCGTCGGTGTTGATGTGCGCCGTGGTCGCGGCCACGACCGCGCCCCACCGCGGCAGGACGCTGGTCAGGGAGACCACGTTGGCGCCGGTGCCGTTGAACACCGGGAACGCCTCGGCCCGCTCGCCGAACTGCTCGCGCACCACCTGCTGCAGCCGCGCGGTGTAGACGTCCTCGCCGTAGGCGACCTGGTGGCCGCCGTTGCCGCGGCCAGCGCGGCCAGGACCTCGGGGTGGACGCCCGCGTAGTTGTCGCTGGCGAAGCCGCGCCAGTCCGGGTCGTGGAGGGAGGAGGTGCTCACAGCGCCATCCTCCCAGCCGGGCCCCGGCGTCCCCGCGCCTGTCACCGCGACTCGTGGGCGTGGACGACCTGGTCGATCGCGCCGGGCGCGCCGCCCATCTCGTCGGCGACCTCGCCGGCGACGTCGTCGGCGTCGGTGACCTCGTGGCCGGACTCGTCCATGCCGGCGTCGGCCGCGTCCAGGGCCCGGCGGTTTGGTGGCGAGCAC
>NZ_JBNFNZ010000142.1:0-5498 GCF_057364525.1 Aeromicrobium sp. PFPM2_SD2 | reverse complement strand
CGCGAGCACGCCGGCCTCCCAGCGCGCGGCCAGCTCCGGACGCGCGTCCGGGTGGGCGTACAGGTGCACCGCCGTGCCGCCCTGGCGCAGCAGCGAGCCGACCGCAGTCAGGTCGGTCTCGGAGCCGACGCCGGACAGCACGAGCGAGACGAACGCGTCGGCCGACAGCTCGCCGTCGCGCGTCATGTCCCAGGCCGAGCCCCAGCACAGCGCCCGGGGGAGCGGGTCGGCGATCGTCGCGATCGACTCGATCAGGGTCGCCGACGAGTGCTCGTCCAGGCGGATCTTGGCGTAGGTCAGGTCGTCGTCGTTGAGCAGCAGCAGCGCGGGCTGCGGGCGTCCGACGAGCTGCGGCACCTCGGTGCGCTCGCCCTCGACGTCCAGCTCGATCCGGTCGGTGCGCACCAAGCGGCCGTCGACCTCGGCGTACAGGCCCACGGCGATGCGGTGACGGCGGATGGTCGGGTACGCCTCGACCGCGCTCTGCTCGATCGCGAACGAGGAGTAGGCCCCGTCGGCGTCCAGCTCGAACGACGGACGCAGCGTGTTGACGCCGGACGTCTGCAGCCACTCCTTGGCCCACGAGCCCAGCTCGCGGCCGGACGCGGCCTCCAGCTCGACGAGCAGGTCCTCCAGCGTCGTGTTGCCGTAGGCGTGCTTGGCGAAGTACGCGCGCAGGCCGGTGAAGAAGTCGTCCTCGCCGACCCAGGCCACGAGCTGCTTGAGCGACGACGCGCCCTTGGCGTAGGTGATGCCGTCGAAGTTGGCCTCGACCGCGTGCAGGTCGTAGTTGTCCGCGGCGATCGGGTGGGTCGAGGGCAGCTGGTCCTGGCGGTAGGCCCAGTTCTTGCGCGCGTTGGTGAACGTCGTCCACGCGTCGGGGAAGCGGGTGCCGCCGTTGACCAGGGCGTAGGTGGCGGCGAACTCGGCGAACGACTCGTTCAGCCACAGGTCGTCCCACCACTTCATCGTCACGAGGTCGCCGAACCACATGTGGGCCATCTCGTGCAGGATCGTGTTGGCGCGCGTCTCGTAGGCCGACACCGTCTGGCGGCTGCGGAACAGGTACTCGTCGCGGAAGGTCACGCAGCCGGCGTTCTCCATCGCGCCCATGTTGTACTCGGGCACGAACAGCTGGTCGTACTTGCCGAACGGGTACGCCATCTGGAACTTGCCCTCGAAGAACGCGAAGCCCTGCTTGGTGATCTCGAGGATGTCGTCGGCGTCCAGGTGCTCGCGCAGCGACTGGCGGCAGAACAGGCCCAGCGGGATCTCGCCGTGCTCGCCGACGTAGACGTCGCGGACCTCGGCGTACTCGCCGGCCACCAGCGCGGTGATGTAGGTCGACATGCGCTTGGTCGGCGCGAAGTGCCACGTGGCGACGCCGGGGGCGGAGTCCTCGGGAGCGGGCGTCGGGGAGTTCGACACGACCGCCCAGTGCGCCGGCGCGGTCACGTGGAAGGTGAACTCGGCCTTGAGGTCGGGCTGCTCGAAGGTCGCGAAGACGCGGCGGGCGTCCGGCACCTCGAACTGGGTGTAGAGGTAGACGCGCTCGTCGACCGGGTCGACGAAGCGGTGCAGGCCCTCGCCCGAGCGCGAGTAGGCGCAGGTGCCCTCGACGCGCAGCTCGTTCTGCTCGCGCAGGCCGCTGATCGGCAGCCGGCTGTCGGCGTAGGCCGAGACGTCCACGGGCTCGCCGTTGAGCGTCGCGGAGGAGATCTCGCCGTCGACGAGGTCGACGAAGGTGGACGCCCCGGGGGTCGCCTCGAAGCGGATGACGGTCGTGGACCCGAAGCGCTCGGTGGAGTCGACGGACAGGTCCAGCCACACCTCGTAGGTGGACGGCTTGACGACGGTGGCGCGCTCGGCGGCTTCGGCGCGCGTGAGGTTGGTGCCTGGCATGTCGCCCATGCTTTCACGGGGTGTGGCACGTCACGAGAGCGGACCGTGCGGCGCCAGGGGATTCGGGCAGGATGGTCGCCATGGAGATCCCCTTCGCCGCCTCCGAGCGGTCGACCCTGGGCATCGAGTGGGAGCTCGCCCTCGTCGACCAGGACAGCGGCGACCTGCGCCAGGTGGCGCAGACCGTCCTGGACGCCGTCGAGCCGCCGGGCGGGGGAGAGCACCCCACGATCCGCCAGGAGCTGCTGCTCAACACCGTCGAGGTGGTCACGGGCGTCTGCCGCACCGTGAAGGAGGCCGGCGACGACCTGCAGCGCAGCATCGAGCGCATCCGCGAGGTCACCGACCCGCTGCGCGTCGAGCTCATGTGCGCCGGCACCCACCCGTTCGCGCACTGGGGCCACCAGAAGGTCACCGACAAGGAGCGCTACGCGACGCTCATCGACCGCACCCAGTGGTGGGGCCGTCAGATGCTGATCTACGGCGTCCACGTGCACGTCGGCATCGAGGACCGCGACAAGGTGCTGCCGATCAGCCGGGCGCTGCTGACGTTCTTCGGCCACCTGCAGGCGCTGAGCGCCTCGTCCCCGTTCTGGGGCGGCAAGGACACCGGGTACGCCTCCAACCGGGCGCTCATGTTCCAGCAGCTGCCCACCGCCGGGCTGCCGTTCCAGTTCGAGCAGTGGTCCCAGCTCGAGGGCTACGTGGACGACATGCTCAAGACCGGCGTCATCGACGTCTTCGACGAGATCCGCTGGGACATCCGGCCCTCGCCCAAGTTCGGGACGCTCGAGGTCCGGGTGTGCGACGGCATCCCGAGCCTGCAGGAGCTGCTGAGCGTCTCGGCGCTCATCCACTGCCTGGTCGAGCACTTCTCGCGCGAGCTGGACGCCGGGCGCGAGCTGCCGCACCTGCCGCCGTGGTTCGCCCAGGAGAACAAGTGGCGCGCCGCCCGCTACGGCATGGAGGCGATCCTCATCCTCGACCACACCGCCGAGGAGGAGCTGGTCACGACCCACCTGGAGCGCGTCCTGCCGATGCTCGAGCCGGTCGCCGCCGACCTGGGCTGCCTCGACGAGCTCGCGGGGGTCGCGCGGATGGTCACCGACGGTGCGTCCTACGAGCGCCAGCGGGCCGTGGCCGCGCGGCACCAGGGCGAGCTGGGGCCGGTGGTCGCGTCGCTGGTCGAGGAAATGCGCGCGGGCCGTCCGGTGTTGCCCCAGTCATGACTGCCACCGAGAAGGTCGACTTCTGGTTCGACCCGCTGTGCCCCTGGGCCTGGATGACGTCCCGCTGGATGCTCGAGGTCGAGAAGGTCCGCGACGTCGAGACCGTCTTCCACGTCATGAGCCTGTCCGTGCTCAACGAGGACAAGGACGTCCCCGAGGAGTACCGCGAGATGATCGAGCGCGGCTGGGGCCCGGTGCGCCTGGCCATCGCCGTCGAGCAGCAGCACGGCAGCGACAAGGTCCGTGAGCTCTACACCGCGCTCGGCACCCGCAAGCACGACCAGGGCCGCGACTACGACCGCGCGCTGTACCTGGAGGCGCTCGAGGAGGCCGGCCTGCCCGCCGAGCTCGCCGACGCCGCCGACGACGCGTCCCTGGACGACGCGGTGCGCGCCTCCCACCAGGACGGCATCGACCGCGTGGGCCAGGAGGTCGGCACCCCGG
Source organism: Aeromicrobium sp. PFPM2_SD2 (assembly GCF_057364525.1). NCBI lineage: Bacteria > Bacillati > Actinomycetota > Actinomycetes > Propionibacteriales > Nocardioidaceae > Aeromicrobium > Aeromicrobium sp. PFPM2_SD2. The sequence continues at coordinate 1,923 of NZ_JBNFNZ010000142.1, read as the reverse complement.
TCATCTCGATCGGCGGCACCGCGTTCTTCGGCCCCGTGCTCAGCCCCGCCCCGAAGGGCGAGGACGCCGGCAAGGTCTTCGACGGCGCGCGCTGCTCGCCGGCTACGACGGCTTCTACGAGCTCAAGCGCACGCGCGACCGCGACCCGATCTTCGACTGACCGGGGCCGGCGCTCACTAGTCTGAGCGCCATGACGCTGCACCCCCAGTCCGTCGCGTTCCTGTCCGACCTGGGCGCGCCCACGCCGCCCGAGGAGACCGACGTCGCGGCCGTCCGCGCGCAGGCCCGTGAGGCCGCGCTGGCCGAGACCGGACGCATCGGGCTGGACGCGGTGCTCGACCTGGACGCCGGGGGGCGGTGCCGGTGCGCCTGTACCGGCCCCGCCCCTCGGCGCGCCCGTCGCCCTCTACGTCCCACGGCGGCGGCTGGGTGCTGCACGACCTGGAGACGCACGACGCGTTCTGCCGTCACCTGGCCCACCGCACGGGCTGGGCGCTGCTGGCCGTCGACTACCGGCGCGCGCCCGCGCACCCGTACCCGGGCGCCGCTGGACGACGTCGAGACCGCGGCGCGGTGGTTGCGCGCGCACGCCCGTGAGCACCGGGTCGACGCGTCCTTCCTGCCCGGGATCGGCGACTCGTCCGGGGCCAACCTCGTCGCCGGCCTGGTCGTCCGCGACGCCGCCCTGCTGGACATGCAGGTGCTCGTCTATCCGGCCACCGACCGGCACGCGCCGCTGGACCCGGCGCTCGACACCGCCGCGCTCACCGCCGACCAGATGGAGTGGTTCTGGCGCCAGTACGCCGGTGACGCCACGGCCGCGGAGGTCTCGCCGCTGCGCGCGGACGACGTGTCGGCCACCCCGCCGACCGTCGTCGTGACGTCGAGCACGACGTGCTGCGCGACCAGGGCGAGGCGTACGCCGCGCGCCTGGCCGAGGCCGGCGTCCCGGTGACCGCGTGGCGCGCGCTGGGGATGCCGCACTCGTTCTGGCGGATGCCCGAGCGCTTCGACGCGTCGCGCGCCACGGTGCTGTCGGTCGGGGCGCTCATGGACGCCCGCCGCACCGCCCACCTGTAGGCCGGGTCGGCACCGCGCCCCGGACCTGGGAGACTGGCCCCATGCGCGTCCACATCGGTGCCGACCACGCCGGCTACGAGCTCAAGACCCACCTCGTCGAGTGGCTGACCGCCCAGGGCCACGAGCCCGTCGACCACGGCGCCCACGAGTACGACGCCGCCGACGACTACCCGCCGTTCTGCATCGCCGCCGCCGAGGCCGCGGTCGCTGAGCCGGGCACGCTGGCGATCGTCATCGGCGGCTCGGGCAACGGCGAGCAGATCGCCGCCAACAAGGTCAAGGGCGCCCGCGCGGCCCTGGCCTGGAGCGTCGAGACCGCGCAGCTGGCCCGCCAGCACAACAACGCGCAGGTCGTCGCGATCGGCGCCCGCATGCACACCGCCGACGAGGCCACGGCCATCGTCGAGGCGTTCCTGACCACGGAGTGGAGCGACGAGGCGCGTCACCAGCGCCGCATCGACCTCATGCTGGCCTACGAGGAGACCGGCGAGCTTGCCTGAGGGGCACACCCTCCACCGGCTCGCCGGTGACCTCCTCGCCCGGTTCGGCGGCTACGCCGTCCGCTCGTCCAGTCCGCAGGGACGCTTCGCCGCCGAGCGGCTCGACGGACGGGTGCTGACCACCGCCGAGGCGTACGGCAAGCACCTGCTCGTCGGGTTCGCGGACGTCGCCGAGCAGGTGCACGTTCACCTCGGGCTCTACGGCACGGTCACCCTGCTCGAGGGCGACGAGCACCCGGTCGTCGGGCAGGTCCGCTGGCGGCTGGCGACCCCGGACGCCACGGCCGACCTGCGCGGGCCCACGGCCTGCGAGCTGCTCGACCCCGACCGCGTCGACGCCCTG
>NZ_JBNFNZ010000141.1:0-5505 GCF_057364525.1 Aeromicrobium sp. PFPM2_SD2 | reverse complement strand
GCCGACGCCGCGTGCCGCTCGTGAGCCGCCCAGGGCCTCGGGCAGCGGCGCGTTGCCGGGCGGGAACAGCGCGGCGTCGTCGCACAGGGCCGCGAACAGGGGCGGGACGTCATCGGTTGCGTGCCCAGGACCGGTAGTACGTCCCGTCGTCGCTGGCCAGCGCGCCCTCGCCCAGCTCCAGCGGGCGGAACGTGTCGACCATGACCGCGAGCTCGTCGAAGAACTCCGCGCCCAGGCTGGCCTCCATCGCGCCGGGCTGCGGGCCGTGCGCGTGGCCGCCGGGGTGCAGCGAGATCGAGCCCTGGCCGATGCCCGAGCCCTTGCGCGCCTCGTAGTCGCCGCCGCAGTAGAACATCACCTCGTCGGAGTCGACGTTGGAGTGGTAGTACGGCACCGGCACCGCGAGCGGGTGGTAGTCGACCTTGCGCGGCACGAAGTTGCAGATGACGAAGTTGTGCCCCTCGAAGGCCTGGTGGGCCGGCGGCGGCTGGTGGATGCGGCCGGTGATCGGCTCGTAGTCGTGCACCGAGAACTTCCACGGGTACAGGCAGCCGTCCCAGCCGACGACGTCGAACGGGTGGTGCGGCACCACGAAGCGGGTGCCGACGATCCCGCGGCTCGTGCGGTGCTTGACCAGCACCTCGACGTCCGTCTCGTCGACCAGCAACGGCTCGGTCGGCCCGTGGATGTCGCGCTCGCAGTAGGGCGCGTTCTCGAGCAGCTGGCCGAAGCGCGACCGGAAGCGCTTGGGCGGCTCGATGTGGCTGAAGGACTCGATGACGTACGCGCGCAGCGGCTCCTCGCCGGTGGGGATCCAGCGCGAGACGGTCGACATCGGGATCATCACGTAGTCGCCGGACTCGACCTCGAGCGCGCCGAAGACCGTCTCGACCCGCGCCGTGCCGGACTCGACGTAGACCATCTCGTCGCCGTAGGCGTTCTTGTACAGCGGGGACGTCTTGCGGGCCACGGCGTAGTGGATGCGCACGTCGGCGTTGCCCAGCACGAGCCGGCGGCCGGTGACGACGTCGGTGTCGGCCCAGGTCTGCTCGGGGAACAGGTCGTGCAGGCGCAGGTGGACCGGACGCAGCGGGTGGTTCGGGGTGAGCGTCTGGTCGGGCAGCACCCACTCGGTCGACTCGAGGATGGCCGAGGGGATGTGCCGGTGGTACAGCAGCGCGCTGTCGGAGGAGAAGCCCTCCTCGCCCATGAGCTCCTCGTAGTAGAGGTTGCCCTCGGGATCGCGGTGCTGGGTGTGACGCTTCGGCGGGACGTGGCCGAGCGAGCGGTAGTGCGCCATGGTCTGGCCTCCTCGTTCGTGAGTTGATCAATACCTTAACTATCTGTCGACGTGACGACAACCACGTTCCGGCAGGAGGGGTCTAGCGGCGGTCCCGCACGCCGAAGTCGCGCGCGGTGACCAGCTTGTTCAGCAGGGCGACGAGCGTCTCCTGCTCGTCGTCGGTCAGGACGTCCACCCAGGCGGTCTCCCGCTCGTTCTGGGCGCGGAACGTCTCCTCGATCTGGGCGCGGCCGGCGTCGGAGAGCTCCAGCCGCACCGAGCGCCCGTCCTCGGGGTCGGGCGTGCGCAGCAGCACCCCGTCGTCCACGAGCGGCTTGGCCAGGTTCGACACCGCCGCCCGGCTCATGCCGGTCAGCAGCGCCGCCGTCTTGGGCTCGATCGGCCCGGCCAGCCAGACGACGAAGACGAGCCGGTAGGCCGACCACGAGCGTCCGCGCGGGCGGTGGATCGCCGCCTCCAGGTCGTAGGTGACGATGTCGGACGCCCGGTTGAGGCTCAGCAGCACCCGGTTGGCGGCGGCGTCGTGGTCGCCGACCCGGGCCCGCAGCCGGCGCGTGGCCAGCTCGACGAAGGACCAGTAGTCGAGGTCCTCGGTGGCGGACATGGGCGTCAGGCTACCGGCCGGGAGGCGGACCGGGCCGGGGCCGCGCGGGGCGGCCCCGGCCCGCTCGCTCACGCGACCGGCTCGGCCGTCCGCGGGGCGCGCCTCTGCTCGCCCTCGCGCACCTTGACCAGGCCCAGCATGATCACCGAGACCACGAGGCAGCCGATCGGGAAGTACAGGCCGATCGTCACGTCGTCCGCGGTGGCGTTCTTGCCGATGACGTACGGGGCCGCGAAGCCGCCGAGCGCCGCGATCGTGTTGATCGCCGCCAGGCCGACCGCCGTCTCGGCGCGGGTCAGCACCTGGCTGGCCAGCGCCCAGTACGGGGCCAGGTAGCCCAGCACGCCGATGGCCGTCATCGACAGGAAGATCAGCGCGACCTGGGCGGTGTCGACCGTCAGGATCGTGCCCAGCAGGCCGATCGCGGCGAGCGACAGCGCACCCATGGTGTGGAACCGGCGCTCGCCGGTGCGGTCGCTGTTGCGGGCGATGAGGAACATGCCGATCGCACCGACGATGAACGGCAGCGCGCCCAGGAAGCCGATGTTGGTCGACGAGTAGTCCGGGTTCATCTGCTTGATGATCTGCGGGACGAAGAACGTGTAGCCGTACAGGCCGCACGCGGCGAAGAAGTTGGCGACGGCCAGGTGCAGCACGCGGGGGTTCCTGACCGCCTTGAGCAGCTCGCGCCAGCCCTCGGCGTCCTCGGGCGCCTCGTACTCGGCCTTGATCGAGGTGTCGATCCAGTCGGCCTCGCGCTTGCTCAGCCACGTCGCGTCCTTGGGCAGCGACGGCAGCAGGAACAGCACCGCGACGCCCAGCAGGATGGTGGGGGCGCCCTGCAGGATGAAGACCCAGCGCCAGCCGCTCAGGTCGAACCACGAGACGTGGTCCAGGATCAGGCCGCCGGTGAACGAGCCCACGATCATGGCGATCGGCTGGGCCATGGCCATCATCGCGATGGCGCGGCCGCGGTCGGCCTGGCGGAACCACAGCGTCAGGTACAGCAGCAGGCCCGGGTACAGGCCGGCCTCGGCGATGCCCAGCAGGATGCGGACGCCGTAGAGCTGGTCGAGGCTCTGCACGAAGCCCATGAGGACCGTGACCAGGCCCCAGGTGATGGCGATGCGCGCCAGCCAGACGCGGGCGCCGAACTTCTTGAGCGCCATGTTCGAGGGGACCTCGAAGACCACGTAGGCCAGGAAGAAGATCGACGAGGCCAGACCGAAGGCCGCCGTCGTGATGCCCAGCTCCTCGCCCATCGTCAGCTGCGCGTAGCTGATGTTGGTGCGGTCCATGTAGTTGAAGATGTACAGCAGCATGACGATCGGGATGATGCGCACAGAGATCTTGCGCACGATCGCCTGGCCTTCGGCCTGCGACACGGTGTCGCGGTCAGGTGCTCCCATGAGAGTCTCCTAGTCGAGGGGTGGGCGCGGGCCGGGGCTTGGTAGGTATCGTCCCGCGCCCATCGTTCACACGGTGGGGATGGTCCTGGACGCCGCGAGAGCGGCGGCTCCGAGACCGGCGATGCGGCCCATGGTCAGGGCGTTCGCGACGGCGTTGCCGCCGCCGACGTAGCGGGCGCCGAGGATCCCGGCACCCGCCTCTCCGGCCGCGTACAGGCCCGGGACGGGGTTGCCGACCCGGTCGAGCACGGCGGCCGAGCCATCGATCTGCAGGCCGGCGTGCGTGCACACCAGCTCGGCAGGCAGGATCCGGGCCGCGTAGAACGGTCCGTCCGCGATGGGGGCCGGGTGGTCGCTGCTGCCCTTGGCGGCCAGCGACACGTGCCGCAGGAAGTCGGGGTCCTCCCCCTGCGGAAGCTGTGAGTTCCAGCGCTCGACCGTCGCGACGAGCGCGTCGGCCGGGACGCTCATGAGGTCGGCCAGCTGCTCCAGCGTCGAGGCCCGGAGCGTGCGTCCGGCCTCGACCTCGGCCTGGACGTGGTCGGCGTTCCAGTGCGCGTAGCCCTCCGGCAGGCCCAGGCGGGCCTTCTCGTCGAAGAGACGTGGCACGGCCCGCCCTGCAGGTCGATGAGCCCGCCCGAGACGGCGTACGAGGCGTCCTCGTCCATGAAGCGGCGGCCCTGGTGGTTGACGTAGACGCGCGACTTCGGCGGGAAGCCGGACTGCCAGTGGTGCAGGCGCTGGAAGTAGACCGTGGGCATGAGCAGGCCCCAGTCGTGGCCGACGACCGACGCGTCGACCTGGTCGCCGAAGGCGAGGTGGTCGCCCTGCGAGCCCTCGGCCGCGACGACGAACAGGTCGTCGCCGGCCTCGAGCGCGGCCGGGTACAGCTGCTCGAGCAGCTCGCGGTTCTGGGCGAACCCGCCGGACGCGACGACGACCGCGTGGGCGCGCACCTCGATGTCGTCCACGACGACGCCGCGCACCTGACCGTCCTCGACCAGCAGGCGCTGCACGCGCGAGTTCAGGACGACCTCGACGCCGTGCTGCTTACGGGCGGCGTCGAGCGTCTGGACGAGCCCGTAGCCCTGGTCCTTGGGGACGTGGCCGCGCCAGACGTCCTCGACGCCGGCCCGGCACAGGCCCGGCTCGTGAGCGCTGGACGAGACCACGGCGGGGATCTCGACGCCGAGGCCGATGAGCCACTCCAGCGTCGGGGCCGCGTTGTCGCAGAACGCCTTGACCGGGCCCGGCTCCAGCAGCCACTGGTTGAGGTCCATGTAGTGCTGGAAGAACCGCTCGGCGGAGTCCTCGACGCCCAGGCCCTGCTGCACGGACGTGCCGGCGGCGGTGAACAGGCCGGCGGACAGCTGGGTGGAGCCGCCGAGCTCCTTCTGCGACTCGAACAGCAGCACGCTGGCGCCCTGCTCCGCGGCGGAGACCGCGGCGGACAGGCCGGCGCCGCCGCCGCCGATGACGACGACGTCCACGACGTCCTCGGTGGTGCTCACAGGGTTCCTCCCGACTCGTTGACGATGCGGTGGTACAGGCCGTTGGAGACGAGACCGCCGTCGACGGTCACCTCGCTGCCCGTCATGTAGCTGGACCGGTCCGACAGCAGGAAGAGCACGGCGTCGGTGACCTCGTCGACCGTGGCCACGCGGCCCATGGGGATGGACGCGACGGCCGACTCCACGAAGTCGTCCGAGCCGGCGAGCAGCGCCGTCCCGACCAGGCCCGGGTGCACCGAGTTGACCCGGATGCCCCACGCGGCGAAGTTGCCGGCCGCGGCCTTGGACAGGCCGGTCAGGCCCCACTTGCTCGAGGAGTAGGCCGGCGAGAAGTAGCCGATCTGCCCCGAGATGGACGAGACGTTGACGATCGAGCCGCCGCCGTTCGCGCGCATCGACGCGGCGACGGCCTTCATGCCGTAGAACGGGCCGAACAGGTTGATCCGCATGGTCAGCTCCCAGACGTCGTCCGGGGTCTCCAGGAAGGTCAGGCGGCGCGAGATGCCGGCGTTGTTGACCAGCCCGCCGACCTCGCCGTGCGCCGTGCGCACCTCCTCGACCACCCGGGGCCCAGGCGGGCCGCGTCGGTGACGTCGAGCTCGTGCGCCGAGGCGCTGCCGCCGGCGGCGGTGATCTCGTCCACCACCTCGGTGGGCGTCGGCCACGTCGGCCACGGCC
>NZ_JBNFNZ010000140.1:0-5539 GCF_057364525.1 Aeromicrobium sp. PFPM2_SD2 | reverse complement strand
CGAGCGGGCCTGCCAGCCGGGCGTGGCCGAGAAGCTGTCGAAGGCGGTCGAGCCGAGCAGGACGCCAGCACGGCGACGAGGCCCGGCGCCACCGGCACCTGGGCCAGCGTCCGCAGCGGGTCGTGCAGGGCGAACCGCCCGTCGCGCACGAACGGCGACAGGCGGGCGACCAGCGCGCTGTAGACGTCGAACGGGTCCGCCCGGTCGTACCAACGCGGCCCCAGCACGAGACCGCCCACGACCGTGACCACGACGTACCCGGCCACCCAGGTGCGGACGTCCGCCGCCTCCCCCGCGCCGGGCCACACGAGCTCCAGCAGGACGAAGGCGAGCAGGCCCAGCGCGGCCGGCCAGTAGCCCAGCCAGGCCGGGTAGGCCAGGAGCCCGTCGGGACGGCCGGTGACCCGGCCGACCAGCGCCTGCAGGGTGCGCCACGGCGAGAGGTCGCGCCACACGTGGCCGAACGCCAGCGCGAGGGGCACGAGCCCGACCCACACCAGGACGTAGAGCGTCCCGACGCCGGGGTTGTCCTGCTCCGGCCCGGCGTACAGCGCGACGAGCCACCACAGCGTCAGGACCGCGCCGAGCACCGCCAGCCACGGACGCCGGCGCGGGGCGGCTCGGGCGCGGGGCCGTTCGTGTAGCGCGGCCGGCGCCAGGCGAGCACGGCGACGGCGAAGGTGGCGGTGAGGGCCCAGGTGCCGCCCATGACCGCGTAGAGGAGCGGGATGGGCAGGTCGGTCGGACCGCCGATGCCGTGGGCCGCCAGCGGGCCGATCACCGGACGACGAGCTGCACGATCGTCGCGTCGAGGTGGTGCGACTCGACCGCGACCTGGCCCGGACGCTCGACCGCGAAGGTCAGCACGCCCTCCTGGCCGGGCTCGACGTCGAGGGAGTGCTCCGGGTCGCTGTGCACGTGGATCTCGTCGGCCTCGTCGCTCTGCACCCGGAGCGTGACCGGCTCGCCGACGCCCATCTCGACCCGCTCGCCCTGCGGCGTCACCGAGCCGTCGGCGATGGCCACCTCGACGACGACGCCCTCGTCCTGCTCGGTGGGCTGCGCGCCGGGCGACTCGCCGGTGGCCGGCGTCGCCTCGGTGGTGGCCGTCGCCGAGGCGCGCCCGGTCGGCTCGTCGTCCTGGCCGGCGCAGGCGGTCAGCGTCAGGGCCAGCAGGCCGGCGGCCAGGGCGGTCGTGGTCGTCCTCATGGTTCCTCCGTCAGGTCGTCGGTCTGGTTCTGCTGCGCGGCCTCCTCGCGCCGGTCCTTGCGGACGATCCACAGCACGGTCCCGGCCAGCACGACGGCCGGGAGCACCGCCGGCACGGCGACCAGGGCCGCGTGGTGGGCCAGGAGCACGTCGGGGGTCACGAGCAGCGAGTCTCCGGCCTCAGCGCGACGCGCTCGTCGGCGCGGGCGGCCGAGCCCTCGACGCGCGACGCGACCCGGGCGACCGACCAGCAGATGCCGGCCACCATCGCCAGGCTGCAGACCAGCACGACGGCGTTGGCCGCGGCCCACGTCCAGGCCGGGTGGTCGCTCGTGCGCTCGCGCTGGAGCAGGTCGATCTCCGGGCCCAGGGCCCGCGTGGTGGCCGCCTCGACGGGGATCTCCTCGGCGTCGATCGCCGCGTCGGCCGGCATGAAGATCGGGGCGGCCGTCAGCATCCGGCCGTCCTGGACGCGCAGCAGCGTCTTCCAGGTGCCGCCGACGGGGACCGGCGTGGTGGACTCCCACGTGTCGTCGCCGACCCGCTCGAGGACGTCGGTCACGACGCCCTCGCCGCCGCCCTGCCAGGCGGTGACCTGGATCCACGTCGGGTCGTCGTCGACCAGACCGTCGGGCAGCTCGGCCCGCACGAGCACGGCCGGCTCCGACGCGGTGCCGGCGTCGGTGGTCGTCAGCGTGACCTCGGCGTCGTCGGGCACGGTGGCCCACAGGCCGTTGGCCACGCCGAGCGAGACGACGGCCAGGAAGCCGGCGACGATCGTGCCGCTGACCGCGCGGCGGGCAGCCGGCCCTGCAGGCCGAGCGCGAACAGCGCGCCGCACAGGCCGGCACCGACGGCGGTCGGCACCGCCATGGCCAGGCCCTCGGTCCACATGCCGCGGGTCCAGTCGAAGGCGAACACCCGGTTCGTCCAGGCCAGCTCGACGGCCAGGCCGACGGTGCCGATGCCCAGCCCCGCGACCGCCCCGAGCACGAGCGGCCGGCGGGCCAGTGCGGTCAGGGCCAGCAGCTCGACCACGAGCGCCATGCCCAGGTACAGCGGGAAGACGTGGTGGGCCTGGCCGGTCAGCTCGCCCACGACCAGGGTGACGACGCCGCGCATCGCCAGGAAGAACAGGGTGGCCACGACCGCAGCGCTTGGGCCGACGTAGACCCGCGCGGCGACCAGGCTGATGCCGGCGGCGATGACGACGAGGAACGGGGCGAACACCAGGCGGAACTGGGCGACGCCGAAGTCGAACTCGCCCTGGAAGACCGACAGGCCGATGAGCAGCGCGCCGAACGCGACCGAGAGCAGCAGGTAGCGGACGGCCGGCGGCATCGGCTCGCTCTGGCCGGACAGCTCGCCCTCGCGCACGAGCAGCACGATGCCGGCGGTGGCCAGCCCGGCGCCGCCGATGAGCATGAGGTGGGTGGGCCCCACAGCGTCACGTCCTGGCCGAACAGCCGGTGCCACACGTCGTCGAGCGGGAAGCCGACGAGCGCGTACAGGCCGCAGCCGGCGATGTAGAGGCCGGAGACGGGGGCGAACCAGTGCCGGGTGACGCGCACCGCGGCCGGGCCGGGGCGCTCGCCCCGGCGGCTGTAGACCACCGCGACCATGCCGGCCAGGAAGATGGCGAACAGCCCGTAGAGGATCAGGTAGTGCGCGGGGTTGGCCAGCGGGCCCTCGTCGCGGCCGCGCCCGGCGTGCAGGGCGACGTCCCACATGTAGCCCAGCAGGGCGACGACGAGGGAGACGCCGGTGATGGCGACCGGCAGGGCGACCCAGCCGGGCTGGCGCATGCGCGCGCCGAGCCGGTCACCGACCCGCTCGAGCCAGTCGCTGCGGTGGGTGCGGTGCTGCCAGGCCAGGACCCCGAGCACCGCGGTGATGACGGCGGCGGCGACACTGAGGCCGACCACCTGGTCGAGCGCGGCGCCGCCGGTGGGGGCCGTCGACGCGGCAACGATGTCGTACGTCATGGACCGAGTCTGACATCGGCGATGTCACATCGCAAGTGTCACGTTGCGTCCCGGGCCTGGACGTGCGAGGAGGGTCCGACTCGCGTCGGACCCTCCTGCGAAGACGTCAGCCGGGCTTGACCTCGTGGGCCTCGCGCCCCTTGGGGCCGTCCACGACCTCGAAGCTGACGGCCTGGCCGTCCTCGAGGGTCTTGTAGCCGTCGACGTGATCTTGGACCAGTGGACGAACACGTCGTCCTCGCCCTCGACGGCGATGAAGCCGTATCCCTTGTCGGCGTTGAACCACTTGACGGTGCCCTGCACCATGCGCACTCCTGCGTGTCGTCGGGCTCCCCTGCCCGGGCGCCCTGATCACCGCTGAGCGTACACGCCGCCCACCAGTGCCGGTGAGCCCCGCAAGGCCCCGTGAGACGGGACGGCGGTCGGCCCGTGAGGACCGTCTCAGCAGCCTCCGGCGACGGCCGGGATGATCGAGACCTGCGTGCCGTCGGGGGTCGTCGTGGCCAGTCCGTCGGCGAAGCGGACGTCCTCCTCGGCGACGTAGATGTTGACGAAGCGACGCAGCGAGCCGTCCTCGTCGACGATGCGCGCCTTGATGCCGGGGTAGGACGACTCCAGCGACTCCACGACGTCGGCGAGGGTGGCGCCCTCGGCGCTCACCGTCGACTCGTCGCCGGTGTAGGTGCGCAGGATGGTGGGGATGCGGACGCTCACGCTCATGCTGGGGAGTTCTCCTCGGTTCTCAGGCGATGCCGGTGGCGACGAAGGCGTCGTACGTCGGCGGGATGGTCACGGTCGGGCCGACGCGGTCGGCGATGGCGTCGAGCGTCTTGAGCCCGTCGCCGGTGTTGAGCACGACGGTCTCGGCGTCGGGGTCGAGCTGGCCGGTCGCGAGCAGCTTGCGCAGGGTCGCGACGGTCACGCCGCCGGCGGTCTCGGCGAAGATCCCCTCGGTGCGGGCCAGCAGCGCGATGCCGTCGCGGATCTCGTCCTCGCTGACGTCCTCGACGCTGCCGCCGGTGCGGCGCGTGACGTCCAGGACGTACGGGCCGTCGGCCGGGTTGCCGATCGCCAGCGACTTGGCGATGGTGTCGGGCTTGACCGGGCGGACGACGTCGTGCCCGGACTTGTAGGCCGCCGCGACCGGCGAGCAGCCCGTGGCCTGGGCGCCGAAGACCTTGTACGGGGTCGGCTCGACCAGGCCCAGCTCGCCGAGCTCGCCGAACGCCTTGTCGACCTTGGTCAGCTGCGAGCCGGACGCGACGGGGATGACGACCTGCTCGGGCAGGCGCCAGCCCAGCTGCTCGGCGATCTCGTAGCCCAGCGTCTTGGAGCCCTCGGCGTAGTAGGGACGCACGTTGACGTTGACGAACGCCCAGTCCGGCTCCTCGCCGGCGATCTCGCTGGCCAGCTTGTTGACGTCGTCGTAGTTGCCGTCGACCGCCACGAGCGCGCCCCCGTAGACCGCGCTGGTGAGCACCTTGGCCTGCTCGAGGTTCGACGGGATGAACACGACGCCGCGGATGCCGGCGCGCGCGAGGCAGCGGCGACGGCGTTGGCCAGGTTGCCCGTCGACGGCAGGCCAGGACGGTGAAGCCGAGCTCGCGCGCCGCGGCCAGCGCCACGGCCACGACCCGGTCCTTGAACGAGTGGGTGGGGTTGCCCGAGTCGTCCTTGACCCACACCGAGCGCATGCCCAGCTCGCGAGCCAGGTTGTCGGCCTTGACCAGGCGGGTGAAGCCGGGGTCGGTGTTGGGGAAGGACGCCACGTCGTCGGGCACCGGCAGGAGCGAGCGGTAGCGCCAGATGCTGCGCGGACCGGCCTCGATCTGCTCGCGGGTGACCCGGCCGAAGTCGTAGCCGACCTCCAGCGGGCCGAAGCACTCGGTGCAGGCGTAGTGCGGGCCGAGCTCGGTGCGGTGGCCGCACTCGCGACACGCGAGGTGGGTCGCCGGGCCGAAGGCTCCGGTGCGGGGGGTGGGCTTGGTGGCGGACGCGCCGATGGTCACGACAGGACTCCCGTCATCTGCCCCCGACGGCCGTCGCCGGGGCCGGAGGTAGCACCTGGCTCGTGGTCGAGCTGGTTGCTGGAGCTTCAGCGGGCCGGGTCCCTCTGCTCCTCTGGATGAGTGGGCACGAGCCTAGGGCAGGCGTCTCACGATGTGTAACAGGCGTCCGCATCGTGGACGAGCGTCTCGCGAGCCGGCCCGTCGACGGGGCCCAGGAGCGGAGTCGGCGCCGACGACGCCCGGCGCGGCGCTCGGGGGAGCGGTCAGGCGTCGAGGTCGTCGGCGAGCTCGGTGAGCCACGGCCGCGACGGGCGTCCGGGGCCCTCCAGGACGGAC
>NZ_JBNFNZ010000139.1:0-5544 GCF_057364525.1 Aeromicrobium sp. PFPM2_SD2 | reverse complement strand
CGGGTCGCGGTCCAGACCGTGGTGCCGAGCGCGGCGACCACGCCGCCGACGGCGACGACGGCCTGGACGACGAACCGCGGGCCTCGGGGCACGAACGCCTCGAGCAGCACGGCCACGACCGCGACCGCGCCGACGACCATCAGCGGGGCGAGCAGGTCCCACTCGAGCGTGGGCGCGGGGATGTCGGCGGTGCGCATCAGTGGCCTTCCTCGTGCGGCTCGGCCTGGGCGACCGGGGCCGGGGTGCGCGGCTCGGGGTCGCCGACGCCGACGACGTGCGAGACCTCGTCGACGGCCGGCTCGATGACGTTGAGCAGCGGCTGCGGGTAGAACCCGAGCGCGACAATGAGCACGACGAACGGGCTCAGCGCCGCAACCTCGCGGGTGCCGAGGTCGTGCATGCCGCCGACGTCCGGCGAGAGCGGTCCGGACATCGTGCGCCGGTACAGCCGCAGCACGTAGACCGCGGCCAGGACGATGCCGAGCGCGGCGACCGCGCCGATCACCGGCTCGCGGCTGAACGCGCCGACGATGACCAGCAGCTCGGAGACGAACGGGGCCATGCCGGGAAGGGAGAGGCTCGACAGGCCGCCGACCAGCAGCATCCCGGACATGATCGGGGCGATGCGCTGGACGCCGCCGAACGCCGCGACGTCCGCCGAGCCGCGCTGGGCGATCATGATGCCGGTCACCAGGAACAGCACGGCCGTCGAGAGCCCGTGGTTGAGCATGTAGAGCACCGAGCCGGCCATGGACGTCGTGGTGAGCGCGAAGACGCCCAGCACGATGAAGCCGAAGTGCGAGACCGACGTGAGGGCCACCAGGCGACGCAGGTCGTCCGCGCCGATCGCCAGCAGCGCGCCGTACAGGATGCTGACGACCGCCAGCACCATGACGACCGGGCTGGCCCACTCCGACGCCCCCGGGAAGAGCCCCAGGCAGAACCGGATCATGCCGAACGTGCCGATCTTGTCGATGACGCTGACCATCAGCACCGACGTGGCCGGGGTGGCCGCACCCGCGGCGTCCGGCAGCCAGGTGTGCAGCGGCCACAGCGGCGCCTTGATCGCGAAGGCCAGGAAGAAGCCGAGGAACAGCAGCCGCTCGGTCCAGACCCCCAGGTCGAGGCCCTGCAGGTCGCTCAGCAGGTACGACGGCTCGCCGGCGTCGGCCGACAGGACGTACAGCCCGACGACGGCGGCCAGCATCACCAGGCCGCCGACCAGGTTGTAGACCAGGAAGCCGATGGCGGCGCGACCCCGGCCGGCCGTGCCGTAGCTGCCGATGAGGAAGTAGATCGGTACCAGCGTGGCCTCGAACAGGACGTAGAACAGGAACACGTCCGTCGCGCAGAAGACGCCGATGGCCAGGCCCTCGAGTACGAGCATCCAGGCCAGGTAGCCGTGGGACGCGCCCTCGGAGGCCGGCAGCCGGTCGCGCAGCGCGGCCAGGACCACGAACGGCGTGAGCACGGTGGTGAGCAGGACGAGGGTGAGGCCGAGCCCGTCGACGCCGAGCGCGTAGTGGACGCCCATCGGCTCGATCCAGGTGCGCTCCTCGGTGAGCTGCATGCCGCCGGCGTCGACGTCGTAGCGCGCCAGCACGACCAGCGACAGCACGAGGGTCGCGCCGGTGACCGCGACGGCGAACCAGCGACCCCAGTCACCGCGCGGGGCGAGGGCCAGGACGAGGCCGCCGACGATGGGCAGCAGGGCCAGGGCGGTGAGCATCATGCGATCGTCACCGCCAGGAGGGCCGCGGCCAGGGCGGCGGCCCCGCCGAACAGCACCAGCGCGTAGGAGCGGACGAAGCCGGTCTGGAACCGGCCGAGCCCGTGCGAGGCGTCGCGGAAGGCCGTCGCGACCCCCTGCACGCCCCGGCGACGACGTGCCGGTCGAACGCGGTCACCCCGCGCACCAGCTGCCCGGTCGGACGCACGACGAGCGCGTCGTTGACCGCGTTGCCGTACAGCTCGCGGCGGGCCGCGCGCGTCCACCAGCCGACCTCGTGGTCGGCCGGTGCGTCGTCGGCGACCTCGCGGCGTCCGTAGGTGGCCCAGGCCAGCGCGACGCCGGCGGCGACCACGACGAGCACGAGCAGGGTCAGGACGATCGCGGGCACGGGCAGCTCCTCGTGGTGGGTCTCGCCGACGACCGGCGCCAGCCAGTCGGTGATCCAGTGGCCGAGCAGCAGCACGCCGCCGAGCACCGACAGCGCCGCCAGGACGACCAGCGGGACGGTCATGACCCGGGGCGACTCGTGCGGGTGGACGCCCTCGCGCCAGCGCCGCTCGCCCAGGAAGGTCATGACCATGAGCCGGGTCATGTAGAAGGCGGTGACCCCGGCACCGAGCAGCGTCCCCAGCCCCACCCAGACGTTGAAGCCGAACGCGGTCTCGATGATCTTGTCCTTGCTCCAGAAGCCCGACAGCCCCGGGAAGCCGATGATCGCCAGGTAGCCGGCGGCGAACGTCGCGAAGGTGATCGGCATGGCCGTGCGCAGCGCGCCGTAGTGGCGCATGTCGACGTCGTCGTCCGTGCCGTGCATGACCGACCCGGCGCCCAGGAACATGTTGGCCTTGAAGAAGCCGTGCGTGACCAGGTGGAAGATCGCGAACGCGTAGCCGGCCGGGCCCAGGCCCGCGGCGAGCGTCATGTAGCCGATCTGGCTCATCGTGGAGCCGGCCAGCGCCTTCTTGATGTCGTCCTTGGCGCAGCCGATCGCGGCACCGGCCAGGAGCGTCACGAGGCCGACCGCGACGACCGCGGCCGGCGCCTCGCTGGCGTCGAAGATGGCGCCGGAGCGGACGATCAGGTAGACGCCCGCGGTCACCATGGTCGCGGCGTGGATGAGCGCCGAGACGGGCGTCGGGCCCTCCATCGCGTCCAGCAGCCAGGCCTGCAGCGGCACCTGGGCGGACTTGCCGCACGCGCCGAGCAGGAGCAGCAGGCCCAGGCCCGTGACGACGCCGTCCGAGAGCGCCGGCACGCCGGCCGCCACCCGGCCGATGTCGGTGGTGCCGAGGTGGGCCAGCATGAGCGCGATCGCGATCACCATGCCCAGGTCGCCCACCCGGTTCATGACGAACGCCTTCTGCGCCGCCGACGCGGCCGACGGCTTGTGCTGCCAGAACCCGATGAGCAGGTACGACGCCAGGCCGACGCCCTCCCAGCCCAGGAACAGCACCAGGTAGTCCGCGCCCAGCACGAGCGTCAGCATCGCCGCGACGAACAGGTTCAGGTAGGCGAAGAAGCGCCGGCGTCGCGGGTCGTGGGCCATGTACCCGATCGAGTACACGTGGATGAGCGTGCCGACGCCGGTGACGAGCAGCACGAACAGGGCCGACAGCTGGTCGTAGGTGAGCGCCATGTCGACCCGCACGCGTCCGGCGTCGAACCAGGTGAACAGGGTCGTGGTGACCGAGCGCTCCTCGGCGTCGCGCCCGACCAGGACGACGAACAGCACGACGCCCCAGACGAACGAGGCGGCCGAGGCGGCGGTGCCGATCCAGTGCCCGAAGCGGTCGCTCTCCTTGCCCCAGGTCAGCAGCAGCAGGGCACCGGCCAGCGGCAGGGCGACGAGCACCCACGCGGTGTCGAGGACGTCGTTCACCACCGGCACCTCACGCCTTCAGCAGGCTCGCGTCGTCGACCGAGGTCGAGCGGCGCGTGCGGTAGATGGACACGATGATCGCCAGGCCGATCACGACCTCCGCGGCCGCGACGACCATGACGAAGAAGGCGCCAGCTGGCCGTCCAGGTCGCCGTGGCGCCGGGCGAAGGAGACGAGCGCGAGGTTCGCGGCGTTGAGCATGAGCTCGACGCACATGAACACGATGATCGCGTTGCGCCGCACCAGGACGCCGAGCGCGCCGATGGTGAACAGCAGCATCGACAGGGCCACATACTCGGTCATCGCGGGCGCACCTCCGTGGGAAGAGCACGGTACGGACGTCCGCCCGCGACCGTGCCGATGGTGACCTCGCTCCGCTCGGTCACGGGGCGCACCTCCGTGGGAAGAGCACGGTACGGACGTCCGCCCGCGACCGTGCCGATGGTGACCTCGCTCCGCTCGGTCATCGGTCCCTCTCCTCCCCGACGACGGGTCCGGTCTCGAGCTCGCGGACGACGGCGTCGACCTCGGCCCGGTCGGCCGGACGCACCTGGTCGCGGGCCCGCAGCGGGGCGGGCACGGACTCCTCGGCGCCGAGCCGTCGGGCAGCAGGGCCGGGGTGTCGACCGCGTTGTGCCGCGCGAACACGCCGGGCGTCGCAGCTGCCCGGGGTGGGTGCCGTGGCGCGCGTAGTCCTGCATCCGGGCCTGGGCAACCTCGCGCTGGGTGAGCCGGCGACCGAGCCGCTCGCGGTGGGCCAGCACCATCGCGCCGAGCACGGCGGTGATGAGCAGCGCGGCCGTGGCCTCGAAGGCCAGCACGTAGGGGCCGAACATGAGCGCGGCCAGCCCCTCGACGTTGCCGCCCGCGTTGGCCTCGTCCAGCCCGACGACCGCGCCGCTGACCGACTGGGCGACCCCGACGACGCCGAGCGCGCCGAACACGACGGCCACGAGCACCGCCCCGACGCGCTGGCCGGGGATGGTCTCGGTCAGGCTCTCGGCCGACTCGACGCCGACCAGCATGAGCACGAACAGGAACAGCATCATGATCGCGCCGGTGTAGACGACGATCTGGACGGCGAACAGGAACGGTGCGCCCTGCGCGGCGTAGAGCACCGCCAGCGAGATCATCACGACGGCCAGGCACAGCGCGGCGTGCACCGCCTTGCGGGCCAGGACGAGTCCCAGCGCGGCCAGCACCATGAACGGCGCCAGCACCCAGAACGCGGTCATGCGTCCTCACCCGGCCTCGTCCCGGCCCCGGTGTAGTAGTCGTGGTGGTCGTCGGACAGCAGCATGTCGTGCGGCGGCTCGGTCATGCCCGGCAGCAGCGGCGCCAGCAGGTCGGACTTGGTGTAGATGAGCGCGGCCCGGTCGTCGTCGGCCAGCTCGTACTCGTTCGTCATGGTCAGCGCGCGGGTCGGGCACGCCTCGATGCACAGCCCGCACAGGATGCAGCGCAGGTAGTTGATCTGGTAGACGCGGCCGTACCGCTCGCCGGGGCTGAACCGCTCGTCCGCGGTGTTGGCCGCGCCCTCGACGTAGATCGCGTCGGCCGGGCAGGCCCACGCGCACAGCTCGCACCCGACGCACTTCTCCAGTCCGTCCGGCCAGCGGTTGAGCTGGTGCCGACCGTGGAAGCGCGGCGCCGTCGGCCGCTTCTCGAACGGGTACTGCTCGGTGACGGTCTTCTTGAACATCGTGCGGAAGGTGACGCCGAACCCGGCGACCGGGTCCCACAGCGTCTCCTTCAGCGTGCGGCTCGCGTCGTCAGGCATCGGAGTCCTCCCTGTCGCGGGCGTGGTGGGCGATGGACGTCTGCGTCCACGGCCGGGTCGGGGCGTGCGGGGCGACCGGCGGCGGCACGGGGTAGCCACCGGCCCAGGCGTCGTGCTCGACGGCCTCGTCGGCGTCGGTGATCGGCAGCAGCG
>NZ_JBNFNZ010000138.1:0-5560 GCF_057364525.1 Aeromicrobium sp. PFPM2_SD2 | reverse complement strand
CCGGCGCCCGCGCGCGGCCGGCGCCTCCGACCACCGTGGCGAGCACGCGTCCCGTAGCCCACCGGCATGAGCCGGCCAGGACGTCCGGGACGACGGCCGAGTACGCGATGAGCACGCGACCCTTGCGCCGCTCGACCCCGCGCAGGATCTGCGCCGCCGCCTTGTCGGCCGGGTAGGTCAGCAGCTTGGCGAAGGCGCGCTTGCCGCGCTCGGCCTCCTCGGGGGTGGCGCTCGCGGCGACCCGGGCCGTCTCGGCGATGCGGGTCCGGATGCCGCCGGGGTGCACCGTCGTCACGCCGACGCCGTGCGGCTCCAGCTCGTGGCGCAGCACCTCGCTGAAGCCGCGGATCGCGTACTTGCTCGACGAGTAGGCCGACTGGCCGGCCGGGCCGATGAGCCCGAAGAGGCTGGAGACGTTGACGACGTGACCACCGGGCGACTGCAGGAGCGCGGGCAGGAGTCCGCGGGTGAGGTCGACGGGGGCCTGGAAGTTGATCGCCATGACCCAGTCGAACTCCTCCTTCGTCACGTCCAGGAAGCCGCCGCCGAGCGCGACGCCGGCGTTGTTGACGAGCAGGTCGACCCACGGGGACGCCGCGAGGACCGGGCCACGAGCGCGTCCAGCGAGCCGGTGTCGGCCAGGTCGGCGACCTCGGTGTGGACGGCGAGCCCGGCGTGCTGCGTCCGGATGCGGCGGGCGACGTCCTCGAGCCGCGTCGCGTCACGGTCGACGAGCACGAGGTGCGCGCCGCGGTCGGCGAGCTGGAGCGCCATCTGCTCCCCCATGCCGCTGGCGGCACCGGTGAGCACGACGTGGGCGCCGGCGAAGGCGAAGGGCGGGAGCGACGTGGCAGGCCTCTCGGGTCAGGCGCCGGCCGCGACGGGCTCGGCGGACGCGTGGGTGCGCGGGGCGACCGGCGCGAGCGTCCGGTCCAGGTCGGTGCGCAGCGTGTGCACGGAGTCCAGGACGTAGTTCTGACGCACCTGCCACGGCCACTTGTCGCCCTGTCGCGGGAACGCGTCGATGGACCGCTGGACGTAGCCGGCGGCCAGGTCGAGCAGCGGCTGCGGGGCCAGCGATGCGTCCGGCTGCGGCGCGACGGCGGCGTGCCCGCGGCGGTCCATCCAGGTCAGCACCTTGGTGACCAGGCGGTGGGTCAGGTCGGCCCGCAGCGTCCAGGACGCGTTGGTGTAGCCGATGCAGACGGCGAAGTTCGGGACGCCGGTGATCATCGCGCCGTTCCAGACGTACTGGTCGGCGAGCGGGACGCGCACGCCGTCGACGTGCGGCTCGATGCCGCCGAAGGCGAGCAGCTTGAGCCCGGTGGCGGTGACCACGACGTCGGCCTCGAGCACCTCGCCGGTCGTCAGGCGGACGCCCTCGGGGACGAAGCGGTCGATGTGCGCGGTGACGACGGACGCGTCGCCGGCCTTGACCGCCCGGAACAGGTCGCCGCTGGGGATGGCGCACAGCCGCTGGTCCCACGGGTCGTACGTGGGGGTGAAGTGGTCGGCGACCGTCTGCGCGTCCCCGACGACCTTCGTGGCCAGGCCGGTCAGCAGCTTGCGCGCGGTCTGCGGACGGCGTCGGCAGAACTGGTAGAACGCCGTGCTGAAGGCGATGTTCTTGGCGCGGACGGCGCGGTGCGCGAGCGCCGGGGGCAGCGCCTTCTTGAGCCGCTCGGCGTTCTTGTCCGTCGCCGGGACGGCGCTGATCCAGGTCGGGGTGCGCTGGAGCATCGTCACGTGCGCGGCGGCGTTCTCGCCCTGGAGCATCGAGGGCACGAGCGTGACCGCGGTGGCGCCGGAGCCGATGACGACCACGCGCTTGCCGGACAGGTCGACGTCCTCGGGCCAGAACTGCGGGTGCAGCACCTCGCCCGCGAAGTCGTCGACGCCCTCGAAGACGGGGGCGTGCGGCTGCTCGTAGTCGTAGTAGCCCGCGCAGGAGTAGAGGAAGCCGCAGGTCATCGTGCGACGCTCGCCGGTGCGCGGGTCCTCGATGATGAGCGTCCAGCGCGACGTGCTGGTGTCGAAGTCGGCCCCGACCACCTTGCTGGAGTACTGGATCCGCTCGGCGATGCCGAACTCGTCCGCGGTGTCGCGGATGTACTGCAGGATCGACGCGCCGTCGGCGAGCGAACGGCCGTCGCGCCACGGCTTGAAGGCGTAGCCGAGCGTGTACATGTCCGAGTCCGAGCGGACGCCCGGGTAGCGGAACAGGTCCCAGGTGCCGCCCATCGCCTCGCGCGCCTCGAGGATCGCGTAGGTCTTGCCCGGGGCCTGGGTCTGGAGCCGGTAGGCGGCGCCGACGCCGGACAGGCCGGCCCCGACGACGACGACGTCGACGTGCTGCGTGGTCTCGCTCATGCCTTCCAGGATGAGCGACCGGTCCGCGGCACACTTGACCTGGCGCGACAACTACTTGACCCTGGACGACATGGCGTACATCCGGTCGGCCGGCCTGCGCGGCTTCGCCGGCCTGGTCCGCGAGCACGGCGGCGACCCCGAGACGATGGCCCGGCGCGTCCGGCTCCCGGTCGAGGCGCTGCACGACGACGAGCTGCTGGTCGAGGACCTCGCGCTCGCCCGGGTGCTCGAGCTCGCGGCCGCCGAGCTCGGCCTCCCCGACCTCGGCCTGCGGCTCTCCGAGCGCCAGGACCTGGCGATGCTGGGCCCGCTCGCGGTGGCCATCCAGCACTCCCCCACGCTCGGCGAGGCGCTGGCCTGCTGCGCGCGCTACCTGTTCGTCCACGCACGGGGCCTGAGCCTGGAGGCCGTCCCCGACCCGCACGGGACGGCGGGCGTCGTGGCCCTGCGCTACGGGACGCCGGCCGGCGACGTCTTCCGCCAGGGAGCCGACGTCGGGCTGGGCTTCCTCCACCGCTCGATCCGCGCCCTGCACGGCGGTGGCTACGGGCTGCACGGCGGTGGCTACGGGCTGCGCGGCGTGGAGGTGCCGCACCGCCCGCTGGCGCCGCTCGCGCGGTACGAGGAGTTCTTCGGCGCGCCGGTGACCACGGGCGCGCCCGAGGCCCTGCTGCGCGTCCCGGTGAGCCTCATGGACCGTCCGCTCGGCGACGCCGACCAGACCGTCCGCGTCCTCGCGCTCGAGCACCTGGCCCGCTACGGCGACGCCCCGGGCACGGACGCCACGACGCGCGTGCGCTCGGCGCTGGAGCAGGCGCTGGGCACGACGAGCACCGAGATCGGGTCGGTCGCGGCGGTGCTGGCCGTCCACCCGCGCACGCTGCAGCGCCGGCTCGAGGCGGAGGGCACCACGTTCGCCGCCGTCCTCGACGGCCTGCGCCGCGACCGGGCGCGGACCTACCTGACGACGACCGACATGCCGATGACCCAGGTCGCGGCGGCCCTGGGACTGTCCGAGCAGTCGGCGCTGACCCGCTGCGCCCGGCGCTGGTGGGGACGGTCGCCGCGGGAGGTGCGGAGCGCGGGTGCGGTTGCTCCGTGAGTTGGTCGGCGGGCCTTGGGTGGTTGGTCACGCGAGGGGGCTGATGACGACGGAGAGTGGGGGCGCGGCTTGGTTCGTCGGCTCGCCCGAGGCCGCTCCGTGCGCGCGCAGGAACGAGCGCGTCCCGTCCGGGAAAGTCCTGGATTTCGGGGGATTTCGGTGGTTCTTGTCGGACGCGCGAGGTACGATAGAACAAACGTTCGACGTGGGGGTTTCGGATGCTGATCGACCAGCTGAAGGGGTTGCTGGACGACACGCGTGCGCTCGAGCTGTGGCAGCTGACCGATGCCGAGATCCGTGAGGTGCTGGCGGCGTCGCAGCAGGCGATCTCCGGTCTGCAGTCACTGGTGACTCGTCTGACCGGCGCCGCCGAGGACCGCGCCCTCCCACGTGAGGATGGCAACGCCTCCACGGTGGCCTGGCTGGCAAGCGCGACCGGCATCGCCCGGCGTGAGGCGTCGAGGCTGGTCAAGCTCTCGCGTCTCGACGCGACGCGTGGTCTGGCGACGCGGGAGGCTTGGGCGTCCGGTGAGGTGTCGACCGAGCAGGCAGCGATCATCCTGACCGCGCTGGACCGGTTGCCGGAGTGGTTCGTGGCCGAGCAGCACGACGACGCCGAGGCCACGTTGCTCGGCCACGCGAAGGAGTTCGCCGCCGACGACCTGCGCCGGCTGGCGAACCGGGTCGTCGAGGTCGTGGACCCCCTGGCCGCCGACGAAGTGATCGGGGAACAGCTCGAACGGCAGGAGAAGCAGGCCTGGTCCGAGGCACACGTGACGTTCACGCCCCGCGGCGACGGGCTGACCTGGGTGCGCGGCGCTCTTCCGGACGTGCAGGCCGACATGCTGCGCACCGTCCTCGAAGGACTCTCTGCACCCCGGCGGCTCGATGCGCTGTTCCGGGACGTGGACGGCGATCACTCCGACACCGAGATCGGCCGGCTCGACCACCCGCGGCGGATGGGCCAGGCGTTCTGCGAGCTGATCGAGCACCTGCCCAGCGAGTGTTTCCCGCAAGCGGGGGGCCTCATGGCCACGGTCACGGTCAACCTCGACTACGACGACCTGCAGCAGCAGGTCTCACGGGCCACGCTCTCCACGGGATGCGACCTCAGCGCCAGCCAGGCACGCCGGCTGGCCTGCAACGCGAACATCCTGCCGATGGTTTTCGGCGGCGACTCCCAGCTGCTCGACCTCGGCCGTGCCGACCGGCTCCACGACCGGAACCAGCGCATCGCCTTGACCAAGCGTGACGGTGGCTGCTCCTGGAAGGGCTGCGACCGACCACCCGCCTGGTGCGAAGCCCACCACCTCAGACCATGGAGCGAGGGCGGTGAGACATCCGTCGACAACGGGGCGCTGTTCTGCTTCGCCCACCACCACCTGCTGCACGACAGCGACTGGTCCGCCCGCCTCGCCGAGGACGGCGTCGTCGAGGTCGTCCCACCACCACGCATCGACCCACAGCAGCGACCCCTGCGCCACGCCAGGCACGTGAAGCTGCGCCCGCTCGTGCCCGCCTAGCGCGGCCTGAGCCTGTCGACGTCTCCTCTCGACAACCTCGGGGAGGGAGGCGCGTCGTTCGAGGAGCAGGCACCCTCGGTCCCTGAGCTCGTCGAAGGGACTCCGCGGCGAGGGGGCGCGACGCCCGCACCGGACGGCGGAGCCTCGTGGTCGGGATGACAGGATTTGAACCTGCGACCCTCCGCTCCCAAAGCGGATGCGCTACCAAGCTGCGCTACATCCCGGTGCCGGCCGAGCCGGCGTCTCACTCTAGAGGACCCGACGTGCCCCCAGCACCACCACGGTACGAGGAGCTCGCCGCTCCCCTCACGGTGCTGATGGACCATCGCGGACCCCGCTGCGGCAGCACCACGGTGGTCGCGGTGGACGGTCCGAGCGGCAGCGGGAAGACCGACGTCACCGCCGCCTTCGCGCCGCGCCTGGACGCGCGGGTCCTCAGCATGGAGCAGCTCTACCGCGGCTGGCGCGGCCTCGACGCGTCCACGCCCGTGCTCGTCGGCCAGGTGCTGGGCTGCCTGGCCGAGGACCGGCCGGCGACGTTCCGCGCCTGGGACTGGGCCGCGTC
>NZ_JBNFNZ010000137.1:0-5569 GCF_057364525.1 Aeromicrobium sp. PFPM2_SD2 | reverse complement strand
GTCCGGCTCCGGCCAACGCCGAGCTCGTCGTTGACCCGGGCCGCGGCGGCGCGCAGCGACGCGACGTCCGGGCCGGCCGCGAGCACGCCGCGCGAGGTGGTGGGGATGATCGCGTCCCACACGGGGCCGAAGAGCCGCTCCAGGTCCGCGACCGTGCCGCCCTGGGCACCGTAGCCGGGCACCAGCAGCGGGCCGTTGACGTCGAGGTCCTCGTCGGTGCTGCCGATCGTCGCGCCGACCACCGCGCCGAACGAGCCCATCGGCGCGGCGTCGGCGTTCGCCTCGCGCAGGTGGTCCAGCACCCGACCGGCGACGGTGCGGCCGTCGTCGGTGCGCGCGTGCTGCACGTCCGGGCCCGAGGGGTTGGACGTCAGGGCGAGCACGAACACGCCCGCGTCGTTCTTGTGCGCGGTCTGCAGGAACGGCTCGAGCGCGCCCAGGCCCAGGTACGGGCTGACCGTGATCGCGTCGGCGGCCATGGGCGCGTCGTCGTCCAGGTAGGCGTCGGCGTAGGCCTGCGCCGTGGAGTCGATGTCGCCGCGCTTCACGTCCAGGATCGTCAGCGTGCCGGTGTGCCGCAGGTCCTGCAGCGTGCGCTCCAGGACGGCCATCCCCCGGGCGCCGTGGCGCTCGAAGAAGGCCGCCTGCGGCTTGGCGAAGGCGACCTTGCCGGCGAACGCCTCGACGCAGGTGGACGCGAAGCGGTCCAGCCCCTCGACGTCGTCCTCCAGCCCCCACGCCTCCAGCAGCGAGGGGTGCGGGTCGATGCCGACGCACGCCGGCCCGTAGGCCTGGCGGGCGACGGACGCGCGCGAGCCGAAGCTCATCGCGCGTCCTGCAGGTCGCCGGCCCAGTCCTGCAGCGACTTCACGTCGATGCTGTGCTCGCGCAGCGCCTCGATGCCCTGGACGGCAGCGGCGAGGCCGGCGATCGTCGTGATCGACGAGACGCCCTCCCCCACCGCGACGGTGCGGATCTCGTAGCCGTCGACGCGTCCGGTGGCCCCGGACTCACCGCCGCTCGGCGTGTTGATGATGAGGTCGACCTCGCCGTCGCGCAGCATCTCCACGATGGTGCGCTCGGACGGGTGGTCGCTGATCTTCGGCACGACCGTCGCCTCGACGCCGTTGCGCTGCAGCACCGTCGCCGTGCCGGCCGTCGCAAGGATCTCGTAGCCGAGGTCGGCCAGGCGCTTGATCGGGAAGATCATGTGCCGCTTGTCGGGGTTGGCCACCGACACGAACACGCGCCCGGACGTCGGCAGTCCGTTCTGCGCGCCGGCCTGGGCCTTGGCGAAGGCGTTGCCGAAGCGGGTGTCGATGCCCATGACCTCGCCGGTCGAGCGCATCTCGGGGCCGAGCAGCGTGTCGACGTAGGTGCCCTCGTAGGTGCGGAAGCGGCTGAACGGCATGACCGCCTCCTTGACCGCGACCGGCGCGACGTCGGGCAGGTGGCCGCCGTCGCCCTCGGCCGGTAGGACGCCCGCGGCGCGCAGCTCGGCGATGGACTCGCCGAGCATCAGCCGGGCCGCCGCCTTGGCCAGCGGGGTGGCCGTCGCCTTGGACACGAACGGCACGGTGCGCGAGGCGCGCGGGTTGGCCTCCAGCACGTAGAGGATGTCGGCGCTCATCGCGAACTGGATGTTGATGAGTCCGCGCACCCCGACGCCACGGGCGATCGCCTCGGTCGAGACGCGGATGCGCTCGACGTCCTCGGCGCCCAGCGTGATGGGCGGCAGCGCGCAGGCCGAGTCGCCCGAGTGCACGCCGGCCTCCTCGATGTGCTCCATGACGCCGCCGAGGAACAGCTCGGTGCCGTCGAACAGCGCGTCCACGTCGATCTCGATCGCGTCGTCGAGGAACTTGTCGACCAGCACCGGGCGGTGCGGCGAGATCTCGGTGGCGTTCTCGATGTAGGTGGCCAGCGCCTGCTCGTCGTAGACGATCTCCATGCCGCGTCCGCCCAGGACGTACGAGGGACGCACCAGCACCGGGTAGCCGATCTCGTCGGCGATGCGCTTGGCGCCCTCGAACGTGGTGGCGGTGCCGTGCTTGGGCGCCGGCAGGCCGGCGTCGGCGAGCACCTGGCCGAACGCGCCGCGCTCCTCGGCCAGGTCGATCGCCTCGGGCTGGGTGCCGACGATCGGCACGCCCTCGGCCTGCAGGCCCGCGGCCAGGCCCAGCGGCGTCTGGCCGCCGAGCTGCACCAGCACGCCCGCGACCGGACCGGCCTGAAGCTCGGCGTGGTAGACCTCGAGCACGTCCTCGAGCGTCAGCGGCTCGAAGTACAGCCGGTCCGCGGTGTCGTAGTCGGTCGAGACGGTCTCGGGGTTGCAGTTGACCATGACCGTCTCGTATCCGGCCTCGGTGAGCGCCAGCGCGGCGTGCACGCAGGAGTAGTCGAACTCGATGCCCTGGCCGATGCGGTTGGGGCCGCTGCCCAGGATGAGCACGGCCGGCTTCTCGCGAGCCATGACCTCGGTCTCCTCGTCGTAGGACGAGTAGTGGTACGGCGTCCGGGCGGCGAACTCGGCCGCGCAGGTGTCGACCGTCTTGTAGACCGGACGCACGCCGAGCGCGTTGCGGACGCCGCGCACGACGTCCTCGCGCATGCCGCGCAGCTCGCCGATCTGGGCGTCCGACAGGCCGTGACGCTTGGCCCGGCGCAGCAGCGCCGGGGTGAGCTCGGTGGCCTCGCGCACCTGCGTGGCGACCTCCTGGACGAGGAACAGCTGGTCCAGGAACCACGGGTCGATCTTGGTGGCGTCGAACAGCTCCTCGGCGGTCGCGCCGGCCCGGACGGCCTCCATGACCTCGGCCAGGCGCCCGTCGTGCGGACGCTGGACGAGCTCGAGCAGCTCGGCCTTGTCACGGGGCTCGCCGGCCCAGCTGAACGACGCGCCCTTGCGCTCCAGCGAGCGCAGCGCCTTGCCCAGCGCCTCGCTGAAGTTGCGGCCGATCGCCATCGCCTCGCCGACCGACTTCATCGTCGTGGTCAGCGTGTCGTCGGCGGCCGGGAACTTCTCGAACGCGAACCGCGGCACCTTGACGACGACGTAGTCGAGCGTCGGCTCGAAGCTGGCCGGCGTCTCGGCGGTGATGTCGTTGGGGATCTCGTCGAGGGTGTAGCCGATGGCCACCTTCGCGGCGATCTTGGCGATCGGGAAGCCGGTCGCCTTCGAGGCCAGCGCCGACGAGCGCGAGACGCGCGGGTTCATCTCGATGACGACGATGCGGCCGTCCTCGGGGTTGACCGCGAACTGGATGTTGCAGCCGCCGGTGTCGACGCCGACCTCGCGGATGACGCCGATCGCGATGTCGCGCAGGCGCTGGTACTCGACGTCGGTGAGGGTCATGGCCGGCGCGACGGTGATCGAGTCGCCGGTGTGGACGCCCATGGGGTCGAGGTTCTCGATCGAGCAGACGATGACGACGTTGTCGGCCTTGTCGCGCATGACCTCCAGCTCGTACTCCTTCCAGCCGAGGATCGACTCCTCCAGGAGCACCTCGGTGGTCGGGCTGAGCGCCAGGCCGGTGCCGGCGATGCGGTGCAGGTCGGCCTCGTCGTAGGCCAGGCCCGAGCCCGCGCCGCCCATCGTGAACGACGGGCGCACGACGACCGGGTAGCCGCCGAGCTCGTCGACGCCGGCCAGGCACTCGTCCATCGTGTGGCAGATGACCGAGGCCGCGACCTCGGCGCCCCACTCCTTCGGCAGCCCCTCGACGATCGCCTTGAACGACTCGCGGTTCTCGCCGCGGTCGATGGCCTCGATCGAGGCGCCGATGAGCTCGACGCCGTACTTCTCCAGGATGCCGGCCTCGTCGAGCTTGATCGCCGCGTTGAGCGCCGTCTGCCCGCCCAGGGTGGGCAGCAGCGCGTCCGGGCGCTCCTTGGCGATGACCTTCTCGAGGAACTCCGTGGTGATCGGCTCGACGTAGGTGGCGTCGGCGAACTCCGGGTCGGTCATGATCGTGGCCGGGTTGGAGTTGACCAGGACGACCCGCAGGCCCTCCTCGCGCAGCACGCGGCACGCCTGGGTGCCGGAGTAGTCGAACTCGGCGGCCTGGCCGATGACGATCGGGCCGGAGCCGATGACGAGGACGGACTGGATGTCCGTGCGCTTGGGCATCAGGCGTTCACCTTGTCCTTGTGGTCGGTCATGAGCTGGACGAAGCGGTCGAACAGGTAGGCCGCGTCGTGCGGGCCGGCGGCCGCCTCGGGGTGGTACTGGACGCTGAAGCCGGGTCGCTCCAGCAGGGCCAGGCCCTCGACGACCTGGTCGTTGAGGCCGACGTGGGTGACGCGGGCCGGGCCGAACGGCGTGTCGAACGTGCCCTCGACCGGCGCCTCGACCGCGAAGCCGTGGTTGTGCGCGGTGATCTCGACCTTGCCGGTCGTGAGGTCCTGCACGGGCTGGTTGATGCCGCGGTGGCCGTAGGTCAGCTTGTAGGTGCCGCGGCCCAGGGCACGTCCGAACAGCTGGTTGCCCAGGCAGATGCCGAAGAACGGGATGCCCTCGGCGAGGACCTGCTGCAGCACCTCGACCTGGTGGTCGGCGGTGGCCGGGTCGCCGGGGCCGTTGGACATGAAGACGCCGTCGGGCGCGAGCTCGCGCAGCTCCTCGATCGTCGTCGTCGCGGGCAGCACGTGGACCTCGACGCCGCGCTCGGCCATGCGCCGCGGCGTCATGCCCTTGAGCCCGAGGTCGATGGCGGCGACGACGTGCTTCTTCTCCCCCTGCGCCGGGACGACGTAGGGCTCGGCGGTGGTGACGTCGGCCACGAAGCTGGCGCCCTTCATCGAGGGCGCCTCCTGGACCTTGGCCAGCAGCGCCTCGGCGTCCGTGGACGCGCTGGAGATGCCGCCGCGCATGGAGCCCTGCTCGCGCAGGTGCCGGGTCAGCGCTCGGGTGTCGATGCCGCTGATGCCGACGACGCCGTCGTGGTCCAGCTGGTCGTCCAGGGTGCGCTGGCTGCGCCAGTTGCTGCTCACGCGGGCGGGGTCGCGCACGACGTAGCCGTCGACCCACACGCGCTTGGACTCGAAGTCCTCGTCGTTGACGCCGGTGTTGCCGACGTGGGGCGCGGTCATGACGACGATCTGGCCCTTGTAGGACGGGTCGGTGAGCGTCTCCTGGTAGCCGGTCATGCCGGTGGAGAAGACGACCTCGCCGATCGTCTCGCCGATCGCGCCGAAGGACTCGCCGCGGAACGTGCGGCCGTCCTCGAGCACCAGGATCGCTTCGGTGGGTACGTGGCTCATGGGCGGACCTCCGTGAAGAAGAGCGCACGGTACGGAAGTCCGCCCGTGACGGTGTTGACGGTTCGCTCGCTGCGCTCGCTCATACAGATGCCTCCTCGACGAGGGTGCCGCCCAGGACGGTGGGACGGCCGTGCAGGAACGTGGCGACGACGCGGCCCGGAAGCTCGCGTCCCGCGTAGGGGGTGTTGCGCGACAGCGACGCCGTGTCGCGCGGCTCGACGACGCGCGTGGCCGTCGGGTCGTAGAGCACGACGTGGGCCGGCTCGCCGGCGCGAGCGGGCGTCCGTGCGGCGACGCGGCCGGATGC
>NZ_JBNFNZ010000136.1:0-5632 GCF_057364525.1 Aeromicrobium sp. PFPM2_SD2 | reverse complement strand
GCATCGGCGCGCGCGCGCCGGGTCAGCCGTGCTGGCGCTCTCGCGCGCGCGAGGTTGGCCAGCACCTCGGGGCGCAGCACCTCGGCCAGCCGGTCGGCGTCCATGAGCCCCTTCTCGAGCACGAGCTCGGCCACGCCCCGTCCGCTCAGCAGCGCCTCCTTGGCCACCTCGGTGGCCGCGCTGTAGCCGATGTACGGGTTGAGCGCCGTGACCAGGCCGATGGAGTCGGCGACCTCGCGGGCGAGCAGCTCGGCGTTGGCGGTGATGCCGTCGACGCAGCGCTCGGACAGCGTCAGGACGGCCTCGCGCAGCCGCGACAGGCCCGACGACAGCGAGTAGCAGATGATCGGCTCGAAGGCGTTGAGCTGCAGCTGGCCCGCCTCGGCGGCCATCGACACCGTCACGTCGTGGCCGACGATCTGGAACGCGACCTGGTTGACCACCTCGGGGATGACCGGGTTGACCTTGCCGGGCATGATGCTCGACCCCGCCTGGACGGCCGGCAGGTTGATCTCGTTCAGGCCGGCGCGCGGGCCGGACGAGAGCAGGCGCAGGTCGTTGCAGATCTTGCTGAGCTTGACCGCGACCCGCTTGAGGACACCGCTCACGTGCACGAACGCGCCGCAGTCCTGCGTCGCCTCGATGAGGTCGACGGCGCTGACGAGCGGCAGGCCGGTGATGCGCGCCAGGTGGGCGCACGCCGTGGGGACGTAGCCGGTCGGGGCGTTGAGCTGGGTGCCGATCGCGGTCGCGCCGAGGTTGATCTCGTGCAGCATCATGACCGCCTCCTGCAGGCGGCTGCGGTCCTCGCCGATCATGACGGCGAAGGCGCCGAACTCCTGCCCGAGCGTCATCGGGACGGCGTCCTGCAGCTGGGTGCGGCCCATCTTGAGGACGTCGTGGAACTCGTCGGCCTTGCGGGCGAAGCTGGCCTGCAGCACCGCCATGGCGTCCAGCAGCGAGTGCGCCGCCATGATGATGGCGATCTTGACCGCCGTCGGGTAGACGTCGTTGGTCGACTGGCTCAGGTTGACGTGCTCGTTGGGGTGCACGTGCTCGTAGGCGCCCCGCGGGTGGCCGAGGATCTCCAGCGCCCGGTTGGCGATGACCTCGTTGGCGTTCATGTTCGACGACGTGCCGGCGCCGCCCTGGATGACGTCGACGACGAACTCGTCGCGCAGCGCGCCGGAGCGGATCTCCTCGCAGGCCTGGACGATCGCCGCGTGCCGCGCGTCGTCCAGCAGGCCCAGGTCGTGGTTGGTCTCGGCCGCGGCCTGCTTGACCGCGGCGAGCGCCTCGACGAGGAACGGGCTGATCCCGATGGGGATGCCGGTGATCGGGAAGTTCTCCAGCGCCCGGAGCGTGTGCACGCCCCAGTACGCGTCGGCGGGGACCTCCCGGTCACCGATCAGGTCGTGCTCCAGGCGGACGGCCGAGTCCATCGCGGGATCTCCCTTCGTCCCGGGAGGATCACCCCCGGGGGTCGACGTCGTTGTCGTGGTGACGACGCCTCCCCCGAGGATCAGCCCGCGGGCTGGACGTCGATCCTCTGCATCCAACCATGCTCGTCGGTCGCCCGGCCGTACTGGAGGTCCACCAGCGCGGCGCGCAGGTCCGCCGTCACCTTGCCGGTGCTGCCGTCTCCGGTCACGACCTCGCCGCCGTCCCACGTGAGCCGGCCGATCGGGGTGATGACCGCCGCCGTGCCGCAGGCGAAGATCTCGGTGATCGTGCCGTCGGCGACGCCCTCGCGCCACTCGTCGATGCTGACCGGACGCTCGACGACCTCGTGACCGCGGTCGCGGGCCAGCTGCAGCAGCGACTCGCGGGTGATGCCCTCCAGGATCGTTCCGCTCGTCTCGGGGGTGACGATCGAGCCGTCGGCCTGGACGAAGTACACGTTCATGCCGCCGAGCTCCTCGACGTACCGGCGCTCGACCGGGTCGAGGAAGACCACCTGCTCGCAGCCGTGGGCCGCGCCCTCCATCTGCGGCTTGAGGCTGGCGGCGTAGTTGCCGCCGCACTTGGCCGCGCCGGTGCCGCCGACGGCCGCCCGCGCGTAGTTCTCGGACAGCCAGATGGAGACCGGGTGCACACCGCCGCTGAAGTACGGGCCGGCCGGCGAGGCGATGACCGCGTAGGTCACCTTGACCGCCGGGCGGACGCCCAGGAACGCCTCGGAGGCGAACATGAACGGACGCAGGTACAGGCTCGTCTCGCCCCCGGTCGGGACCCAGGCGCGGTCGGCCTCGACGAGCGCCTTGATCGAGCCGGTGAACCACTCGACCGGCAGCTCGGGCAGCGCGAGGCGGTCGGCCGAGCGCTGGAAGCGCTTGGCGTTCTCCTCGGGCCGGAACAGCCACACCGAGCCGTCGGCGTGGGCGTAGGCCTTGAGCCCCTCGAAGATCTCCTGGGCGTAGTGCAGGACCGCCGCGGCGGGGTCGAGCAGGAGCGGGCCGTACGGCACGACGCGGGCGTCGTGCCAGCCGTCCTCGGGCGTCCAGTCGGCCAGGAACATGTGGTCGGTGAAGTGCTTGCCGAAGCCGGGCTCGGCCAGGATGGTGCTGCGCTCGTGGTCCGACTTGGCGAGCGGGTTCTGCTCGAAACGGACCGGTAGACCGGTGGTGGACATGGCGTTCACGGTAGTGCTTCCTCGGGTTCGGGGGATGAAGGGGCGGTGTCAGGACACCGGTACGCCCTCGGCCACGCGCGCCGCGATGGCCTCCCCCACCTCCTCGGTGCTGCGGGGTCCGGACGCGTCCACGCGCGCCGCGACGTCGGCCTCGACCGCAGCCTCGATGGCGGCGGCGGCCTCGGGGTGGCCGAGGTGGTCCAGCAGCAGCGCCCCGGACAGGATCGCCGCGGTCGGGTCGGCCTTGGACTGCCCGGCGATGTCGGGCGCCGAGCCGTGGACCGGCTCGAACATGCTCGGGGCGGTCCGGTCGGGGTTCACGTTGCCGCTCGCCGCCAGGCCGATGCCCCCGGTGATGGCGGCGGCCAGGTCGGTGAGGATGTCGCCGAACAGGTTGTCGGTGACGATCACGTCGAACCGGGCCGGGTCGGTGGCCAGGAAGATCGTCGCGGCGTCCACGTGCAGGTAGTCGACGCTGACGTCGGGGAACTCCTCGCCCACCGCGGCGACCGTGCGGCTCCACAGGTGGCCGGCGTGGACGAGCACGTTGTTCTTGTGCACGAGCGTCAGCTTCCGGCGCGGACGCGCCTGGGCGCGGGCGAAGGCGTCGCGGACGACGCGCTCGACGCCGAAGGCGGTGTTGAGGCTGACCTCGGTGGCGACCTCGGCCGGCGTGCCGACGCGGATCGCGCCGCCGTTGCCGACGTACGGGCCCTCGGTGCCCTCGCGCACGACGACGAAGTCGATCTCGCCCGGGTCGGCCAGCGGGGTGGCGACGCCCGGGAACAGCTTGCTCGGGCGCAGGTTGACGTAGTGGTCCAGCTCGAAGCGGAGCTTGAGCAGCAGCCCGCGCTCCAGGACGCCGGACGGCACGCTCGGGTCGCCGACGGCCCCGAGCAGGATCGCGTCGTGGCCGCGGACCTCGTCCAGCACCGCGTCCGGGAGCACCTCGCCGGTCGCGTGGTAGCGGCGGGCGCCGAGGTCGTACTCGGTGCGGTCGAAGGCGAGGCCGTGGGCCGGGGCGATCACGTCGAGGACGCGCAGCGCCTGCGCGGTGACCTCGGGGCCGATGCCGTCGCCGGGCACGACGGCCAGGGAGTAGGTGCGGGTCATGGCGTCATCCTAGGACGTTCGATCTCAGGATGTGAAACTGGCGTCTCACGAACTGGATCAGTTGTCGTCCGGACGCTCCGTGGGCAGGTCGTCGCGCTCGTCGCGCAGGTGGGCGGGGCCCCACTCCAGGTCGGGACGGTTCATGGTGCTTCTCCTCGGTACGTGGCAGATCAGGGACGGCGGTCTCGTCGCGAAGGACGACCGCTCAGGGCCGGGGTGCCGGGGTTCCGGTGAAACCGAGGAGGTGGTGCCGGACCGGGTCTCGGTGCGGCGGGTCCTGCGGCGGAGCGGTCGAGCCAACGACGAGCACCGCGGCAGGGTGTGGCCCTCTAGAAGGCCCTGCCGCGGCAGCTGACTACTCGCTGCTTCCGCATGCCGGTGAGCATAGCCCGCGCCCCGGCCCGACGCACAGCACCTCGTGACGTGTCTCACGATCCGCTCCCGGGGACCCCTCCGCCCCCGCACGTGTGAGACTGGCCCGGTGAGTGCCCCCACCGAGCTGCGACCTGGTATCCGCGACCCTCGACCTGTCGCGTCAGCGGGGCTTCATCACGTCGACCCGGCACGAGACCGGCCGCCTGCTCGCCACGCTCGCCGCGGCCAAGACCGGCACCCTGGCCGAGCTCGGCACCGGCTGCGGCGTGGGCTCGGCCTGGCTGTCCAGCGGGGCGGCCACCGGCGCGCGCGTGGTCACCGCCGAGCTCGACCCGGCGCTCGCCGAGGACGTCCAGGACATCTTCCGCGCGACCGACAACGTCGAGGTCGTGGCCGGCGACTGGTCGGTGCTGGAGAAGTACGCGCCGTTCGCCCTGCTGTTCGTCGACATCCGCGAGGTCATGAACGACCTCGACCTCGTCGCCGACCTCATGGAGCCCGGCGGCATCGTCGTCCTGGACGACTTCGTGCCGTCAGCGTTCTGGCCGCCGATCGTCGAGGGGCGCGTCGACACCGTC
The DNA here is from genome assembly GCF_057364525.1 of Aeromicrobium sp. PFPM2_SD2. NCBI lineage: Bacteria > Bacillati > Actinomycetota > Actinomycetes > Propionibacteriales > Nocardioidaceae > Aeromicrobium > Aeromicrobium sp. PFPM2_SD2. The sequence continues at coordinate 934 of NZ_JBNFNZ010000136.1, read as the reverse complement.
CGCGAGCGGTGGCTGACCGACGAGCGCTTCGCCGCCGTCGAGATGCTCATCGACCCCGACGCCTCGCTGCTCATCGCCACCCGGCGCTGACCGCGTCGTCAGCCCCAGGAACAGCTGCACCAGCGGGCCGATGGACAGGGCGTAGACGACCGTGCCGACGCCGACCGTGCCGCCGAGCAGGAACCCCAGCACGAGCACCGTGACCTCCAGCCCCGTGCGGATGAGCCGGACGCTGAGCCCCGTGCGACGCGACAGCCCCACCCACAGCCCGTCGCGCGGGCCGGTGCCGAGGTTCGCGCCGACGTAGAGCGCCCCGGCCAGACCGTTGCCGACCACGCCGCCCAGGAGCATCGCCACCTGCACGGGCAACGCCTCCGGCGTCGGAAGCCAGGCCAGCGTGACGTCCGCCGCGATCCCGATGAGCGCGATGTTGAGGATCGTGCCGATGCCCGGCCGCTGGCGCAGCGGGACCCAGGCGAGCATGACGACGACGCCGACGGCGATGACCACCTGCCCGAAGGTGAGCGGCAGGCGGTGGGCCAGGCCCTCGTGGAGCACGTCCCAGGGGTCCAGGCCGAGGCCGGCCTCGACGAGCAGGGCCATCGTGGCGCCGTAGAGCCACAGGCCGACGACGAGCCGGGTCAGACGAAGGGTCACCGGACGATCCTCTCGTCCTCGAGCCGGGTCGGCGCGGCGCGGTGGCCGTACCCGTCGCCCAGCACGGCGCCGACGGTGACGACCACGGCGCCCACCAGGGACGCGAGCAGGATCAGCAGCAGGAACATGCAGGCTACCCTGTCGCGAATTGGCCATCGACTCGATGGCCAATTGCGACAGACTGGCCTCATGACCTCGTTCCTGCCGGCCGCCCGGCTCGCCGCGCTCGTCGGGCCGGGCCCGTGGCGCTCCCCCGCCTACGCCGACCTCGCCGAGC
>NZ_JBNFNZ010000135.1:0-5655 GCF_057364525.1 Aeromicrobium sp. PFPM2_SD2 | reverse complement strand
GCGCCGCCCGAGCAGCCGGCACCTGCTCGAGCTGGCCGGCGCGTGCGGGACCTCGTCCAGGACGGGCCGACCCGCGGCGCGCGGGTGGTGCAGCTCTGGCTGCGGATCGGTCTCGTCGCGGCCGCCACGGTCGTGCTGACGATGAAGGACGCCGAGGCGCTGCCCACGCGCGGCGTGGCCTGGACCGCCCTGTGGGTGACGGTCGCGGTCGCCGCCGCCGTGCCGTGGGACGACGCCCGGGACCTGTTCCGGCTGCGGTCCGGACGGCTGCAGTCGACCGTGAGAGTGAGGTGAGCGACGTGGCCGAGCAGGACTGGGACGTGGCCTGGAGCGACGGGAAGCTGGAGGTGCAGACCCGCCAGGCCGACGGCTACCTGCTGCGCCGCGTGGTGTCCGTCCGGCCGCACGCCGGCGCCGTCGTGGTCGTGCAGGACCCGCAGGACCGCGTCCTGCTGATCGAGGTGGAGCGACCGATCGTCGGCCGTCGACTGCTCGAGCTGCCCCGAGGCACCTCCGACCCGGGCGACGCCGGTCCCGTGGCCACCGGGCTGCGCGAGCTCGCCGAGGAGACCGGCCTGCGGACCGACGAGGCCGAGCCGCTCGGCACCGTGTGGCCCGACTCGGGCCTGCTCGGGGACGCGGTCGAGGTCGTCCTCGTCCACGACGCCCAGCCCGACCCCCGTCTCACCGCCGAGCACGACCACCTGCACTGGCTCACGCTCGACGAGCTCGACCTGGCCGTCGCCGACGGCCGCGTGCGCGACGCCATCTCGCTGGCCGCCCTCGCGCTGCTGCGAGCGTCCCGAGCGGACCGGTCCGGACGCGCTAGGGTCGCGCATGCTTGGCGCCGACACCGAGGTGGGCCGGCTGCGCACCGTGATGCTGCACCGGCCGGGCGACGAGCTCGCCCGCCTCACCCCCCGCAACAACGACTCGCTGCTGTTCGACGGCATCCCGTGGGTGGGCCGCGCGCAGGAGGAGCACGACGCCTTCGCGCAGGCCCTGCGCGACCACGACGTCGAGGTGCTCTACCTGCGCGAGCTGCTCGTCGAGACGCTCGCGGACGAGACGGCGCGCACGGACGTCCTGGACTCCACGCTGGCCGACCGCCGGCTCGGCGACACGCTGCGCCGCCACCTGCGCGAGCACCTGGCGCAGGCGCACCCCGAGGACCTCGCCCAGGTGCTCGTCGCCGGGCTGCGCAACGACGAGGTGAAGCACCGCTCGATCGTCACGGGCCTGCTGCGCGCGGACGACTTCCTGGTCGACCCGCTGCCCAACCTGCTGTTCACCCGCGACTCGTCGCTGTGGCTGCGCGACCGCGTCGTCGTCACGAGCCTGGCGATGCCGGCCCGCGTCCGCGAGACCCAGCTGACTCGGCTCGTCTACGCCCACCACCCGCGGTTCGCCGGCACGCCGGTGCAGCACGGTCCCGACGCCGAGCACCTCGAGGGCGGCGACGTCCTGGAGCTCGCCCCCGGCGTGCTGGCCGTCGGCGTCGGCGAGCGCACCACGCCGGCCGGGTTCGAGCGGTTCGCCACGGACGTGCTGGCCGCCGACCTCGCCCGCACGGTGCTGGCCGTCCCGATCGCCCAGGACCGCGCCACCATGCACCTGGACACGATCGTCACGATGGTCGACCGCGACACCGTCGTCATCTACCCGACGATGGCCGACTCGCTGCAGGCCTACGCGGTGACGCACGACGGCGACGAGCTCGTGGTGGCCCCCGCACGTCCGTTCTTCGAGGCCGCCGCCGACGCGATGGGCATCGAGCGGCTGCACCACATCGACACCGGGCTGGACCCGGTCACGGCCGAGCGCGAGCAGTGGGACGACGGCAACAACACCCTCGCGATCGCCCCGCGCGCCGCGATCGCCTACGAGCGCAACGAGCAGACGAACGCCCGGCTCGCCGAGCACGGCGTCGAGGTGGTGCAGATCAGCGGGTCCGAGCTCGGCTCGGGCCGCGGCGGACCCCGGTGCATGAGCTGCCCGGTCTCCCGCGACCCGCTCGACTGAGCGCCTCGCCCCCTCCGGGGAGCGGTGAGCGAGCAACCCCACGCGCCGGTGGGCGGTGGCTCAGCAACCGAACGAGTCGTCGATCCGGTTGCCAGGTCACCGCTCCCGACCAGCGGCGACGGCTCAGCGGATGGTGAGCTGGCGGCTGGCCAGGCCGTTGCGCGCCGAGCGCTGCTCGGACGTGAGCGCGGAGTCGTCGGCCAGCGCCTCGTCCAGACGTCCGCCCAGCGCGGCGATCGCGTCCTCGACGGCGCCCGCCTCCTGGCCCTGCTCCATCTCCCAGACCGGCACGAGCAGGCCGTGGGCGCGGAACATGCCCAGCAGGCGCGTGTCGTCGCCCAGCGTCGCGGCACCGGCGACGTGCAGCCGCGCGAAGGCGTCCAGCAGCGGCGCCTCGTCGTGCGGCAGCACCCAGCGCAGGAAGACCCGCTCGCCCATGCGCACCCAGTAGGCCGCCTCGACCGACGACAGGCGCACGGTGGGGGCCACGGACTGGTTGGCCTGCTCGAGCATCGCCGCGGTCTGCGCCGAGTCGTCGGTGCCCTCGACCCAGAACTCGAAGCCGTCGTGGACGGTCACGTCGAAGGACTGACCGGGCTCGACGAGGTCCTGCAGCCGCGGGCCGACGCCGGGGTCGGTCATCGCGACGGGGTTGCCCGGCTCGGTGTCCGACGCCAGCTCCAGCACGTGCGCGAGGTCGCGGCTCACGTCGCCGAAGTTGTGCGGCACCTGCAGACCGAGCCACACCTCCCCGTCGGGCCGGCGGATGCCCGCGGTGCCGCCGGGCAGCAGCGAGCACACCTTGACCGGCTGCTCGTGGCCCTGGACGCGCACGTGCGCGGTGGCGGCGGGGACGATCTCGCGCAGCGCGACCCAGTCGCACTCGCCCGGGAGTCCCTGGAAGGTCCGTGCGACGAACGGCATGCGCTCGCGGGACGGCTTGACGCGTCGTGACTTCTTGCCCACGAGCGACGAGCCTAGGCCACGGCGGACCGGCGGACGGCGTCGGTCAGGACTTGCGCAGCGACAGCATCGCGTTGACCCGCGTGCCCTCGCCCATGTCGACCCACCAGCGGTCGGCGACACGGCTGATGATCGACAGCCCGCGGCCGGACAGCGAGTCGGCGTCGAAGTCGACCGGCTTGAGCGGACCGGCGTGGCCGCCGTCGGTGACGCTGAGCTCGAGCAGGCCCTTGGCGATGCTCCAGCGGATCTCCATCGTGCCGTCGGGTCCGGGGACGCCGTGGCTGACCGCGTTGGCGATCATCTCGCTGAGCACGATGAGGGCGTCGTCGATGACGTCGCTGGACGCGTGGTTCTGGGTGAGGAAGGCGGCGAGGCGGGTGCGCGCGATGCTCGGCGTGGAGCGCTCGAACGGGAGTCTGACGACGTCCTGACGCGCCACGTCGTGCCTCCCTTCGCGTGCCGTCCGGGGTGGACGCGCCGCCTGGTCCCAACCTACTCGCGGGCCGTCGGACCCGCAGGACGACGGCCACCGAGGCAGGAGCCTACCGGGCGGGCCGGGCGGGACGGCACCATGGAGGGCATGAACCCGCACGAGATCGCGTCGACCACCGTCGACCAGCTGCCTGACCCGCTGCCCGACGACCTGGTCGTCCTGGACGTCCGCGAGGACCACGAGTGGGAGGCCGGGCACGTCGAGGGAGCCGTGCACGTCCCGCTCGCCCAGGTGCCCGAGCGCGCCGGCGAGCTCGACCCGCAGAAGCGCACCCTCGTGGTGTGCCACCTGGGCGGACGCTCGGCGCGCGCCACCGCGTACCTGCACCAGCTCGGCCACGACGTGGTGAACCTCGAGGGCGGCATGGACGCCTGGCAGGCCGCCGGACGCCGACCTCTGAAGCCCACGACGAGGCCCCCGGACCCTGCTGGGTCCGGGGGCCTCGTCGTGGGGGCAGCTGCCTTACTTGGCGGCGGCCTTCAGCTTGGAGCCGGCGCTGACCTTGACGCCGAAGCCGGCGGGGATCTCGATGGTCTCACCGGTGGAGGGGTTGCGGCCGGTGCGAGCCGAGCGCTCGACGCGCTCGACCGAGAGGATGCCGGGGATCGAGACCTTCTCGCCCTTGCTCACGGCGTCGAGCAGCACGTCGGCGAGGGCGGACAGGACCGAATCAGCGTCGGACTTCGTCGTGCCCGCCTTCTCGGCAAGGGCGGAAACCAGGTCGCTGCGGTTGATAGCCACGAAAGAACTCCTAGTGGTGGGTCGAATACGCGTGTCAGTCTACGGACGGCTCCACGCGCCGCACGCACGAGGCGCGCCGGGAAAATCTTGAAAATTCGGTGAAATTCAGCGCCACGGGTCCGGTCGGGGGGCCTCGACGAGGTCCGGGAGCGCCGCGAGGTACCGCTCACGGGGCCACTCGACCACCCCGAGCGAGGCCAGGTGCGGGGTCTGCCACTGCACGTCGACCAGCCGTCCGGGGCCCGCGGCCTGCCCGCCCATGAGCTCGCACAGGGCCACGAGCGCGACCTTCGAGGCGTCCGTCGCCCGGTGGAACATCGACTCCCCGGCGAACAGCCCGCCCACGTTCAGCCCGTACAAGCCGCCGACGAGCCGGCCGTCGGCGTCCCACGCCTCGACCGAGTGGGCCCACCCCAGCCGGTGCAGGCGCACGTACGCCTCGCGGATCGCGTCGTCGATCCACCCGCCCGGGCGCGAGGGGTCGGCGCAGGCCTCCACGACGTCCTCGAACGCGCGGTCGACGGTGGTCTCGTAGCGGCGACAGGACTTGCGCAGCGACCGGGTGACCCGCAGGTCGGTGGGGTGCAGCACGCCCCGGCGCACCGGCGACCACCACAGCAGCTCGCCGTCGTCGGGCATGGGGAAGGCGCCCGTGCGGTAGGCGCCGACGATCGTCTCGGGGTCCAGGTCGGCGCCGGCGCCCACGAGGTCCTGGGGCGGCCAGGAGGCCGGGTCGAGGTCCCACCGCGACGGCCCGAGCGGCTCGGGGCTCACGGGGTGCTCCCGCTCGGCGCTCGCCGGCTCACGGCCACGGCTCCAGGACGTTGGTTAGGTGGCGCAGCGGCGCGTCCCCGTACTCGGCCAGCTCGTCCTCGCCGGCCTCGAGCAGCGACGTCCACCAGGTCAGCGCCCGGTTGACCGGGTGGGTGAGGGCGGCCGCGGTCATGAGCTCGTCCAGCTCGGCGACCGACAGCTCCCACTCCAGGCGGTACCCCTCGACGACGGCCGGCCAGTCGAGCGTCCCGCCGTGGCGCACGATGCCGTAGGGCACCATCAGCACCTCCACCGCGTGCGCCCACTGCGCGTCGCCGAAGTCGAACAGCCGCAGGCGTCCGCCCTCGACGAACACGTTCCAGGGGTGGGCGTCGCCGTGCTGGAACGTGGCCGGCACCGGGCCGTCGGCCAGCCGGGCGGCGGCGTCGGCCACGAGCGGACGCGCGGCGCGCAGCTGGTCGGCCAGGTCGGCGTCGACGTGGGTCGGGTGCGACGGGTCGAGCGCCGTGACGTCTCGACCAGGCGGTCGAGCCGGTCCGCGACGGTGGACGGCGAGCAGTCCGGCCAGGCCCGCGCGACGAGCGCGTCGCGGTGGGCCACGACCCGGCGCTGCAGCCGCGCGGCGCCGCGCAGGACGTCACGCCACTGCTTCCTCGGTG
>NZ_JBNFNZ010000134.1:0-5703 GCF_057364525.1 Aeromicrobium sp. PFPM2_SD2 | reverse complement strand
CTGCACCCTCCGGCGCCAGCGCTCGTCCCACAGCAGGTCGGGCCGTGGGCGGACGCGCGCCCGCGGGTACGGGTCGTCGGGCAGCCAGTCGAGCACGTCCAGCCGCTGCGTGCCCGTGACGAGCACCGCGACGCCGTCGTCGATCGCCTCGACGTGGTCGATGCGCGCCAGGGTCCCGAGGCCGAACCGGGTGTCGCCGCCGCCGACCTCGTGCCCGCGCTCGATGAGCACGACGCCCAGCTCGGGCCGCTCGGACGCCATGAGCTCGTCGAGCATCTCGCGGTAGCGCGGCTCGAACACGCGCAGCGGCAGCGTGGCGCCGGGCAGCAGCACCGTGCCCAGCGGGAACATCGCCAGCTCGCGCCCGTCCACGGCTAGCCGGACGCCTTCAGGGCCCAGGTGCGCAGCGTGTCGATGCGCTCCTTCAGCTGCTTGACCGACGCCTGCGCCGCGGGCGGGCCGCCGCAGGCCGACCGCAGCCGGTTGTGGGTGACGCCGTGCGGCTGCGCCGGTGCGGTGGTGCCAGGCGCCGACGAGGGCGTGCAGCTCGCGCCGCAGCGCGCTCGTCTCCTCGTGGGCGGCCATGCGCTCGGCCTCGGGGTCGGGCGCCGACGTCGTCTGCGTCTTCTTCTGCTGCGCGCGCTTCGAGCGGGCCGAGCGCAGCAGCTCGGCGACCTGGTCGGGCTCGAGCAGGCCCGGGATGCCGATGAAGTCCAGCTCCTCCTCGCTGCCCGGTCGCGCGAAGGTGTCGTGGCCGTACTCGCCGCCGTCGAAGAGCACGCGGTCGAAGGAGGCGTCGCTGCCCAGCGCGGCGAACGTGCCCAGCTCCAGCTCGCCGGACGCCTTGGTGTCATGCTCGGCCTTGGCCAGCATCTCGGCCTCGGCGGCGAACAGGTCGTCCTCGTCCTTGACCGGACGGCCGATGACGTGGTCGCGCTCGCGCTCCATGCCGCCGGCGTACGAGAGCAGCAGCGGCACGCTGGGCACGAAGATGGACGCGGTCTCGCCGCGGCGGCGGGCGCGCACGAAGCGGCCGACCGCCTGGGCGAAGAACAGCGGCGTCGAGGTCGCGGTGGCGTAGACGCCCACGGCCAGGCGCGGGATGTCGACGCCCTCGGAGACCATGCGGACCGCGACCATCCAGCGCTGGTCGCTGTCGCTGAACTCGGCGATGCGCTCGCTCGCGCCGGCCTCGTCGGACAGCACGATCGTCGGCAGCTCGCCGCTGATCTCCTTGAGCAGCTTGGCGTAGGCGCGGGCGGACTGCTGGTCCGAGGCGATGACGAGGCCGCCGGCGTCCGGGACGTGACGGCGCACCTCCTCCAGGCGGCGGTGGGCGCCGTCGAGCACCGCCGGCATCCACGCGCCGGTGGGGTCGAGCGCCGTGCGCAGCGCCTGCGCGGCCAGGTCACGGGTCATCGGCTCGCCCAGGTTGGCCGAGATCTCGTCGCCGCGCGGTGCGCCAGTGCATCTCGCCGGCGTACGCCATGAACAGCACCGGACGGACGACGCCGTCGCGCAGCGCGTCGCCGTAGCCGTAGGAGTAGTCGGCGACGCTCGCGAGCGAGCCGTCGTCCTGCGGCGCGTACGTGACGAACGGGATCGGGTTCTCGTCGGAGCGGAACGGCGTGCCGGTCAGGCAGATGCGCCGCACGGCCGGGTCGCACGCCTCGCCGACCGCGTCGCCCCAGGCCAGCGCGTCACCGGCGTGGTGCACCTCGTCGAGGATGACGACGGTGCGGGCCCGCTCGATGCGCACGCGGAAGCCGTTGGGGTTCGCGGCCAGGCCGGCGTAGGTGACGGCGAAGCCGTTGAACTCCTTGCCCAGGACGCCGCGGCCGCCCAGCGAGGGGTCGAGCCGGATGCCGAAGCGGTGGGCGGCGTTGGCCCACTGCGTCTTGAGGTGGTCGGTCGGCGCGACGACCACGACGCGCTCGACCACGCCGCGCGCGAGCAGGTCGGCGGCCAGGGTCAGCGCGAAGGTCGTCTTGCCGGCGCCGGGCGTGGCGACCGCGAGGAAGTCGCGCGGCTGCGTGCGCTGGTACTTCTCGAACGCGGCGGCCTGCCAGGCGCGGAGCCCGGCGCTACTCACCCTGCGGGGCGTCGTCGTTCAGGGACTCCCAGATGTCCTTGCACTCGGGGCACACGGGGAACTTCTCGGGAGCGCGGCTGGGCACCCACACCTTCCCGCACAGGGCCACCACGGGGGTGCCCATGACCATGGCCTCGGTCAGCTCGCCCTTGGGGACGTAGTGCGAGAACCGCTCGTGGTCCCCGTCGCCGGGGCGCAGGTCGGTGCGCTCGTCATGGACCGTCTGGGTGCCGCCGCTGCCGAAGATCGTCACGTCCGGGAGTCTAACCCGCCGACCCCGGCCCACCGAAGCCCGCGAGCGGGCCCGGTCAGTTCTCGGACGGGTCGTCGGGGAAGGTCGCCAGGAAGCGCGCGTCGCCCTCCTGACGGCGCAGGACGGTGCGCCACAGGTCCTCCGGACGGGGCGTCAGGACGTCCTCGTCGTGCGCCTCGGTGACCAGCCAGGAGCCCTCGGCGATCTCGTCCTCGAGCTGGCCCGCGCCCCACCCGGCGTACCCGGCGAAGACGCGCAGGCCGAGCACCTCCCCGGCGGCCGGCACGGGGCCGTCGAGGTCGACCAGGCCGAAGCGGCCGATCATCGGGCGGAAGCCCTCCGGCTGCGAGCCGGCCGGGACGACGGCCACCGCGAGCGCGGAGTCCATCGACACCGGGCCGCCCTCGAACAGGCAGTCCGGCGCGCCCACGAGCCCGGCCCACGAGGGCAGGACGTCGTCGACGTCGGCGTGGGTCGGGTGGTTGACGATGACGCCGAGCGCGCCCTCCTCGTCGTGGTCGAGCAGGAAGACGACGCTGCGCCGGAACGGCCCTCTCTCCACGGAGGGGGTCGCCACCAGGAGGGCGCCGCGCAACGAATCCATGCCCCTATGATGCCCACATGTCGCACGGAACGCCCGCGTCCGAGGAGTTCACGATCGACGAGCTGGCCCAGCGCGCCGACATGACCGTGCGGAACGTCCGGGCGTACTCGGGTCGTGGGCTCATCCCGCCGCCCCGCCTGGAGGGCCGGACCGGCTACTACAACCAGGTCCACCTGCAGAAGCTGCGCCTCGTGCGCGAGCTGCTCGACCGCGGATACACGCTCGCGGCGGTGGAGAAGGCGATGCTGTCCAACCCGTCGACGGCCAGCTCGCACGCCCTGGACCTGCTGCAGGTGCTCGACTCGCCCGGACGCGAGGAGGAGCCCGAGGAGATGTCGCGCGACGCCCTGGCCGCGCTGGCCGGCGTCGACCGCGACGACGCCCTCATCGACGCCCTGGTCGAGTACGGGCTGGCCGAGCACGTGGACGACCAGACCGTCCGGCTGCTCTCCCCCACCGTCGTGCGCGCCGGCGCCGCCGCCGTCGCCCTCGGCCTCTCCACGACGACCGTCATGCGGCTCTTCCCGCTCATGCGCGAGTCGCTGAGCCGCATCGCCGACGCGTTCGTGGCCAGCACGGTCGACGAGATCGTCCAGCCGTTCCTGGACGCCGGCATGCCCGAGGGGCAGTGGCCGGACGTCGTCGCCGTCGTCGAGCGGCTCATCCCGGTCGCGAGCCAGGTGACGCTCGGCATCTTCCGCCGCCAGCTCGGGCAGGCGATCGAGCACGAGCTCGGCGAGAAGCTCGCCGAGCTCGGCTACGGGACCCCGGAGGAGCCGGTCAGCGGGTCGTGACCCCGCCGCTGGACTTCGGGACCAGCTCGATCCAGGTGCGGCCCGGGTCCACCGTGAACGCCTTGCCGTCGCGGGTCTTCAGCGAGACCGTCGAGCCCAGCGTGCGCTTGCTCCAGGTGCCCTGGACGACGCCGCCGTCGGCGCGCAGCAGCATCGCGCGTCCGCCGCCCTTGAAGACCGTCTCGGGCACCGGGTTGCCGCCCGGGTCGCGGTAGCCGGCGTCCTTGACGTCGGCGAACAGCACGAGCAGCGACGTCGCCCTGAACTCCTGGCCGGACGCGCCGTGGCCGTTCTGCCGGGTCCAGGTGCCGCCCTTGCGGGCCCACTCGGTGGTGTGGCTGGAGGAGAACCGGACGCTGGCGCGCGACGCCGTGCTCGGGGCGGGCACGGGCTCGGCGCCCTTCGCCGTCCAGGGCAGGTAGTCGCGACCGACCTCGGCCTCGCCGGCCTTCGCCGCGACCTTGCGCAGGTCCATGAGCCGGTCGTAGGGGGCGCGCTTGGCGGGGTCGCGGGTGAAGCCGGGCGCGCCGTTGTCCTCGGACCAGACCTTCACCTTGGCGCGGTCGAGCACCTTGTACGCCTTCTGGGCGCCGCCGGACGCGACGACCTGGCCGTCGACCGGGGCGGCGATGCCGGCGTCGGTGCCGCGCAGCGAGCGCACGTGGCCCAGCTTCGAGGGCACCGTGCTGTGGTAGATCGCGGCGAGACGGGTGATGCCGCCCTCGACCATCTCCTCGACGACCAGGTCGGCCTGGTGGACGCCGTACTGCGGCTCGCCGCTGCTGGAGTTCTCGATCTTCACGACGAACGGCGGGTTGTCCGGCAGACCGCCCTTGACGTCCAGCCCGGTCAGCGGGGAGCGGGCCACGAGGGTGGCGCCGCCGCGCTCGTCGGCGTCCGGGCTGGGCTCGGACTTGGGGGCGGCGTCGCTGGAGCAGGCCGAGAGCGCGAGGCCGGCGGCGAGCAGGACGGACAGCAGGGTGGTGCGAGACGTCATGGTCCCCAAGCATGCCCGAGCGCTCCACGGATCCCGGCACAGGACGCGCTCGTCGTGCGGTGTCGGTCCGTCCTGCCACCATGAAGGCCACATGAGCGAGCAAAGCGAGCGAACGAACGGCACCGTCGCGGGCGGGCCTCGGTACCGTGCGTCCTTCCTCACCGAGGCGCGCCCATGAGCGAGCGCAGCGAGCGAACGAACGGCACCGTCGCGGGCGGGCCTCGGTACCGTGCGTCCTTCCTCACCGAGGCGCGCCCGTGACCGAGCGCAGCGAGCGAACGAACGGCACCGGGGACGGACGGGCGACGACCGAGCCGATGGCCGGCTTTGCCCCGGCGACCCGCGAGTGGTTCGAGCGCGCCTTCACCGCGGCCACGCCGGCGCAGCTCGGCGCGTGGGACGGCGTGGCCCGCGCGACCACCTGCTCGTGGTCGGCCCCCACCCGGCTCGGGCAAGACGCTCGCCGCCTTCCTGTCGGCGATCGACCGGCTCATGCGCCGCCGGCCGACGCCGAGCGCACCGGCACGCGCGTCCTGTACGTCTCGCCGCTCAAGGCCCTGGCCGTCGACGTCGAGCGCAACCTGCGCTCGCCCCTCGTCGGCATCACGCAGACGGCGCTGCGCCGCGGCGAGGAGCTGCACCCGGTCACGGTCGGCATCCGCTCGGGCGACACCCCGCAGGCCGAGCGGCGCAAGCTCGTCACGAGCCCGCCCGACGTGCTCATCACCACGCCGGAGTCGCTGTACCTCATGCTCACGTCCGCGGCGCGCGACACGCTGCGCGACGTCGACACCGTCATCGTCGACGAGATCCACGCCGTGGCCGGCACCAAGCGCGGCGCCCACCTGGCGCTGTCGCTGGAGCGGCTCGACGACCTGCTCGCCCGCCCGGCGCAGCGCATCGGCTGAGCGCCACGGTGCGCCCGCACGGACGAGGTGGCGCGCTTCCCTGGGCGGAGTCGGC
>NZ_JBNFNZ010000133.1:0-5723 GCF_057364525.1 Aeromicrobium sp. PFPM2_SD2 | reverse complement strand
CGCCGGCGTCGGCGCGGTGCGGCGCGAGCACCGTCACCCGTCGCCGGTGGACCTGCCGGCACTCGACCGCGCCGGCCTCACCGGCGGCGCCCCTCTCGTGGGGGTCCCGCGGCGCCTCCGCGTGGGTCACGAACGGCTGGTCCACGGTGACGGCACCGCTGCGCGTCGACGAGCCCACGTCGCGTCGTCCCTGGTGGCGGCGCTCGTAGCCGGGCCGCCGTGGGACAATGGGGCGTCCCCCTGCCTCCTCACCGTGCTGGACTCATGACGCTCACGAACGACGCCCCCGACGCGCAGGCGCAGATCGACCCCGCCGACCTGGAGACCGCGCTGCGCGTGCTCGCGACGGCCGGCTCCCTCGACCAGGACGACCCGGCGTACGTGGCCCTGCGCCGGGCGACCGGCGGCTTCTTCAAGGACGCCAAGCGCGAGCGCCGCAAGGCCAAGCGCGAGCAGGTGCAGGCCGCCGACCGCGCCGTCGTCGAGAGCACCGCGACCGGCTCGGCCCAGCGCATCGACGACGAGACCGCCGGCATCCCGCTGACGTCCAGCGCGAAGGGCGCGGTCGCCGGCGAGCTGCTCGTGCCGCGCGGCTGCTACATGTGCAAGACCAAGTACACGACGGTCGACGCGTTCTACCACCAGCTGTGCCCCGCCTGCGCCGCGCTGAGCCACGCCAAGCGCGACGCCCGCACCGACCTGACCGGACGTCGCGCGCTGCTCACCGGCGGACGCGCCAAGATCGGCATGTACATCGCGCTGCGCCTGCTGCGCGACGGCGCCCACCTGACGATCACGACACGCTTCCCGCGCGACGCCGTGCGCCGGTTCTCCAGCCTGCCCGACAGCGCCGACTGGCTGCACCGGCTCAAGGTCGTGGGCATCGACCTGCGCGACCCCGGCCAGGTCATCGCGCTGGCCGACGAGGTAGCGTCCGAGGGGCACCTGGACATCCTCATCAACAACGCCGCGCAGACCGTGCGCCGCACCCCCGGCGCGTACGCGCCGCTGGCCGAGGCCGAGAGCACGCCGCTGCCCGCCGGTCCCAAGCCCGAGCTGGTGACGTTCGGGCACACGTCCGACCTGCACCCCGCCGCGCTCATGGGCTCGGTGGACGCCCACCCGGTGCTGGCCGGCGACGCCATCACCGCCGAGCGGCTCACCGAGGAGGCCATGACGGCCGGCTCGGCGGACCTGAGCCGCATCGACGCCGGCGGCCTCGTGCCGGACGTCGTCGACACCAACAGCTGGGTGCAGAACGTCGGCGAGGTCTCCGAGCTGGAGCTGCTCGAGGTGCAGCTGTGCAACCAGACGGCGCCGTTCATCCTCATCAGTCGCCTGCGCGCCGCGATGGCCGCCTCGCCGCACCGGCGCACGTACGTCGTGAACGTCTCGGCGATGGAGGGCCAGTTCGCCCGCCGCTACAAGGGGCCGGGCCACCCGCACACCAACATGAGCAAGGCCGCGCTCAACATGCTCACCCGCACGAGCGCCGGCGAGATGCTCGAGGCCGACGGCATCCTCATGACCGCCGTCGACACGGGCTGGATCACCGACGAGCGCCCGCACACCACCAAGGTGCGGCTGGCCGAGGAGGGCTTCAAGGCCCCGCTCGACCTCGTCGACGGCGCCGCCCGCGTGTACGACCCGATCGTGCGCGGCGAGGCGGGGGAGGACGTGCACGGCGTCTTCCTCAAGGACTACGCACCGCACCCCTGGTGATGTCCACATGGCGGACTTTCCGTCTCAGCACTTGACCAGACCGAGGGAGAGGGGCGAAGATCGGTGACGTGCACGCCCACGTCCTCGTAGTACTTCGCTAGACGCGCCGGTCGGTTCGACCGTCGCGTCTTCCCTCAGCGCCCACGTCCGGGCCGGGGGCTTTTTTTATGCGAGGGTCCGGACACCACACCAACCGATAGGCACGCATCATGACCAAGCAGCTCGACGAGCAGATCACCGGGGCCCAGAGCCTGGTGCGCGCGCTCGAGCGGGCCGGGGTGGACACCATCTTCGGCATCCCCGGTGGCGCGATCCTCCCCGCGTACGACCCGCTGTTCGACTCCAGCATCCGCCACGTGCTCGTCCGGCACGAGCAGGGCGCCGGGCACGCCGCGCAGGGCTACGCGATGGTCACGGGCCGGGTCGGCGTCTGCATGGCCACGTCCGGCCCGGGCGCCACGAACCTGGTCACCGCCATCGCGGACGCCTACATGGACTCGGTCCCGATCGTGGCGATCACCGGCCAGGTCGCGAGCGGCTTCATCGGCACGGACGCCTTCCAGGAGGCCGACATCCGCGGCATCACGATGCCGATCACCAAGCACAGCTACCTGGTCACGGACCCGGCCGAGATCCCGCGGGTGATCGCGGAGGCGTTCCACATCGCCGGCACCGGCCGTCCCGGTCCCGTGCTCGTCGACATCTCCAAGGACGCGCTCCAGGGCAGCACGACCTTCAGCTGGCCTACCGAGCTGGCGCTGCCGGGCTACCGCCCCACCACCAAGCCGCACGGCAAGCAGGTGCGCGAGGCGACCCGGCTGCTGCTCGAGGCGCGCCGGCCGGTGCTCTACGTGGGCGGCGGCGTCATCAAGGCCGACGCCTCGGCCGAGCTCAAGGTGCTGGCCGAGATGGCCCAGATCCCGGTCGTCACGACGCTGACCGCACGCGGTGCCTTCCCCGACTCCCACCCGCTGCACATGGGCATGCCCGGCATGCACGGCACCGTCGCCGCGGTGGGCGCGCTGCAGCGGGCCGACCTCATCGTGTCGCTCGGCGCCCGCTTCGACGACCGCGTCACCGGCAACCTGGACTCCTTCGCGCCGGACGCCAAGGTCGTCCACGCCGACGTCGACCCGGCCGAGATCTCCAAGAACCGCATCGCCGACGTGCCGATCGTGGGCGACGCCCGCGAGGTCATCGCCGACCTGGTCGTGGCGCTGCAGAAGGCGGCCGAGGAGGACGGCGAGCGCGGCGACTACGCCGCCTGGCGCGACTTCCTGGCCACCATCAAGGAGCGCTACCCGGTCGCGTACGACAAGCCCGAGCACGGCCTGGCCCCGCAGACGGTGATCGAGCGGCTCAGCGCCATCGCCGGTCCGGAGGCCACCTACGTGGCCGGCGTCGGCCAGCACCAGATGTGGGCGGCGCACTACGTCTCCTACGAGCGTCCGCGCCAGTGGCTCAACTCCGGCGGCGCCGGCACGATGGGCTACGCCGTCCCGGCGGCGATGGGCGCCAAGGCCGCGCTGCCCGACGGCGTCGTGTGGGCCATCGACGGCGACGGCTGCTTCCAGATGACCAACCAGGAGCTGGCGACCTGCGCGATCGAGGGCATCCCGATCAAGGTGGCCGTCATCAACAACTCCTCGCTGGGCATGGTGCGCCAGTGGCAGACCCTGTTCTACGAGGGCCGCTACTCCAACACCGACCTGCACACCGGCCCGGAGTCGATCGGCGCGCGCCGCATCCCGGACTTCGTCAAGCTCGCGGACGCCTACGGGTGCGTGGGCCTGCGGTGCGACAGCGAGGCCGACCTGGACGCCACCATCGAGAAGGCCATGGCGATCAACGACCGCCCGGTCGTCATCGACTTCGTCGTCGAGCGCGACGCCATGGTCTGGCCGATGGTCGCCGCCGGCACCAGCAACGACGACATCAAGATCGCGCGCGACCTGGCGCCCGAGTGGGAGGACGACGACCTGTGAGCAAGCAGCAGCACACCCTCAGCGTCCTGGTCGAGAACACGCCCGGCGCGCTCGCGCGCGTCTCCAGCCTGTTCATGCGACGCGGCTTCAACATCGAGTCGCTGGCCGTCGGTCCGACCGAGATCCCCGAGATCTCGCGCATGACCATCGTGGTCAGCGTCGACGAGATCGCGCTCGAGCAGGTCACCAAGCAGCTCAACAAGCTGGTGCACGTGCTCAAGATCGTCGAGCTCGAGCCCTCGTCCGCGGTCGAGCGCGAGCTGGTCCTGATCAAGGTCAAGGCCGACGCCCAGACCCGCGGCCAGGTGCTGGAGACCGTCCAGCTCTTCCGCGCCAAGGCGGTCGACGTCGCCACCGACTCGATCACCATCGAGGCCACCGGCGACAGCGGCAAGATCGCCGCCATGCTGCGCGTCCTCGAGCCCTTCGGCATCCGCGAGATCGTCCAGTCCGGTCGCGTCGCGATCGGCCGGGGCTCGCGTTCCATCACCGACCGGACCCTGCGCGCCGTCCCCGGCACGCAGGCCGGCTAAGACCCCCTACAACACAAGGAGACACATCTCGTGGCCGAGCTCTACTACGACGACGACGCCGACCTCAGCATCATCCAGGGCAAGAACGTCGCGGTCATTGGCTACGGCAGCCAGGGCCACGCGCACGCCCTCAACCTGCGCGACTCGGGCGTCGACGTCCGCATCGGCCTCAAGGAGGGCTCCAAGAGCCGCGCCAAGGCCGAGGCCGAGGGCCTGTCGGTCCTGACCCCGCGCGAGGCCGCGGAGGAGGCCGACGTCGTCGTCATCCTGGCTCCCGACCAGGTCCAGCGGACGCTGTACGCCGAGGAGATCGCCCCGGCGCTGGCCGAGGGCGACACCCTGGTCTTCGGCCACGGCTTCAACATCCGCTACGGCTACATCCAGGCGCCCGAGGGCGTCGACGTCGTGCTCGTCGCGCCGAAGGCCCCCGGCCACACGGTGCGCCGCGAGTTCGTCGCCGGCCGCGGCATCCCGGACATCATCGCCGTGGAGAAGGACGCCTCGGGCAAGGCCTGGGACCTGGCGCTGTCGTACGCGAAGGCGATCGGCGGCACCCGCGCCGGCGTCATCAAGACGACCTTCACCGAGGAGACCGAGACCGACCTGTTCGGCGAGCAGGCCGTGCTGTGCGGCGGCATGTCGCACCTGGTGCAGGCCGGCTTCGAGACGCTGACCGAGGCGGGCTACCAGCCCGAGATCGCCTACTTCGAGGTGCTGCACGAGCTCAAGCTCATCGTCGACCTCATGTGGGAGGGCGGCATCGCCAAGCAGCGCTGGAGCATCTCCGACACCGCCGAGTACGGCGACTACGTGTCGGGCCCGCGGGTCATCGACGCCTCGGTCAAGGAGCGCATGCAGGAGGTCCTCGCGGACATCCAGAACGGCGCCTTCGCCGAGCGCTTCATCGCCGACCAGGACGCCGGCGCGCCGGAGTTCAAGCAGCTGCGCGAGAAGGAGGCCGGCCACCCGATCGAGGCGACCGGCAAGGAGCTGCGCGCCCACTTCGCGTGGCAGCAGACCGACGCGGACTACACGGAGGGCTCGGCCGAGCGCTGATCCTCCGGACGCGACGAGGGCCCGCCACCGGGGACGGTGGCGGGCCTCGTGCGTCCGGCGCTGCTACGGTGACGTCCGAACGGCCGGGGTGCCCCACCGACGGGGCTGAGATCACACCCGCACACCTGATTCGGTTCGTACCGACGGAGGGAGCCCGATGACTGTCACGTCCCCACCCGCGCTGCTGGAGCGGCTGCGCGCCCAGGCGCCGCTCGTGCAGTGCCTGACCAACTACGTGTCGATGGACCTGGCGGCGAACCTGCTCAACGCCGCGGGCGCCTCGCCGGCCATGGTCCACGACGAGCGCGAGGCGGCCGAGATGGCCGGGGCTCGCGTCCGCCGTCGTGGTCAACATCGGCACGCTGAGCCCCCGCCGTGGGGTCGCCGGCATGCAGCGGCGGCGACGGTCGCCCGCCGAGCGCGGGAT
>NZ_JBNFNZ010000132.1:0-5731 GCF_057364525.1 Aeromicrobium sp. PFPM2_SD2 | reverse complement strand
GGCGACGAGCGGCACCTGGTGGTCCAGCGCCTGGCGCGCCAGCAGCGCCGGGTCCGAGCCGCCGGCCGCCAGGGCCACCACCTCGAACCGGTCGGGGTGGGCCGCGACGACGTCGAGGGCCTGGGTACCGATCGAGCCGGTGGAACCGAGAAGGGCGACACGCTTGCGCATGCCGCCCATCCTCTCGCACCGCTGCGTGGCGGTTACTTCACCTCGCTGCGCAGCAGCCGCAGGACGCCCAGCACCAGCGGGATCACCAGCCAGATCGTGCCCGAGGTGACCAGCTGGGCCCACTCCTCGCCGTTGAGCCGGCCGTCACCGCTGAACAGCGGGGTCTGGGCGGTGTTGAACTCGATCCACGGCACGATGTCGCCGAACCAGTCGACGAACGAGCCGAGCACGTTCGCCACGACCGGGACGATGAAGGTGTAGACGAAGTAGCCGACGATCGCCGCCGGGGTGTTCATCAGGAGCATGGCGAGCGCGAAGCCGACGAGCACCGCGATGGTGTTGCCGATGAGGAAGTTGCGGATGTCGCTGCCCGCGATGCTCCACGAGACGTCGACGCCGCGCACCGAGGACGCCAGGAACGCGCCCAGGAGCGAGAGCAGGAACGCCAGCGCGAACGCGGCCAGCGACAGCAGCAGGCCGGCGATCAGCTTGGCGGCGACGACGCGGCCGCGGCGCGGCTCCAGCGTGAAGGTCACGAGCGCGGTGCGCTGGCCCCACTCCGACGTCACCAGCATGATCAGCACGATCGGCAGGAAGTAGCCCAGGACGTTGCCGGTGAAGACCAGGAACATCTCCAGGTCCTGCAGCCCGTCGGCGAAGACGAACGCCTGCAGGACGACGACCAGCAGCACCAGGCCGAGGATCGACAGCGTGAACCAGCGGCTCGCGCGCGTGTCGAACACCTTGCGCGCCTCGACGGCGACGAGACGTCCGAGCGGCACCGAGGGGCGCTGCAGGTCGATGGCGGGGGCGCTCATGCGCGGGCTCCTTCGGTGGCCAGCGCGTCGCGCTGGGTGTCGGACGTCAGCTGGAGGAACATCTCCTCGAGGTTCGCGGACTCGGCGGCTCGCAGCTCCAGGAGCACGACGCCCGCGGCGGCCGCGGCGCGTCCGACCTGCTCGGCCGTGGCCTCGGTGGCCAGGCCGGCGCCCGACGGGTGCGACTCGATGCCGGCCGACACCAGGGCGTTCACGAGGGCCGACGGGTCGAGCGCCCGCACGAAGGTGCCGGAGCCGCGCAGCAGCTCCTCCTTCGTGCCCTGCGCCACGATGCGGCCGTGCCCGATGACGATGATCTCGTCGGCGATGACCTCGATCTCGTGGAGCAGGTGCGAGGAGAGCAGCACGGTGCCGCCCTTCTCGGCGAAGCTGCGCAGCAGCGAGCGCATCCAGTGGATGCCGGCCGGGTCGAGGCCGTTCGCCGGCTCGTCCAGGATCAGCACCGCCGGGTCGCCCAGCAGCGTCTGCGCGAGGCCGAGGCGCTGGCGCATGCCCAGCGAGTAGTTCTTGACCCGCCGCTTGGCCTCGCTCGGCGTGAGGCCGACCAGGTCGAGCATCTCGTCGACGCGCTCCTTGCCGAGCCCCATCGTGCGGGCGGCGATGGTGAGCACCTCGCGGCCGGTGCGACCACCGTGCTGGGCCGACGCGTCCAGGAGCACGCCGACCTGCGACGCCGGGTTCGGGATGTCCCGGTACGCGACGCCGCCGATGGTGGCGACGCCCGAGGACGCCGGGGTCAGGCCGGTCATGATCCGCATGGCGGTGGACTTGCCGGCGCCGTTGGGACCCAGGAAGCCGGTGACGGTGCCGGGGCGACAGACGAAGGAGACGTCGTCGAGGGCCCGGAAGCCCCCGTACGTCTTGGAGAGGTGCTCGACCGCGATCATGGCCCCCACCCTGCCGGACGCGCCCCCGGCGCCGCCAGCACCGCCACGCGTGCCTGGGGGTCCGTCCGGTGACCAGCGCGTGTCGGGTCGGTGGCGAACCCCGTGCCCGTG
This sequence comes from Aeromicrobium sp. PFPM2_SD2, assembly GCF_057364525.1. Classification (NCBI taxonomy): domain Bacteria; kingdom Bacillati; phylum Actinomycetota; class Actinomycetes; order Propionibacteriales; family Nocardioidaceae; genus Aeromicrobium; species Aeromicrobium sp. PFPM2_SD2. The sequence continues at coordinate 3,723 of NZ_JBNFNZ010000132.1, read as the reverse complement.
ACCGGCATGCACGACGGATCTCGACGTTTCGGAAGCATTTCACGACGGATTCCCTTGTGGGCGGCCCTCGGGGCGCGTGATACTGCCTGTCATGAGCGACCTCGATCTCGATCACCTCCAGCGGGCCGGCAAGGACCACCTCTGGATGCACTTCTCGCGCCAGGGGTCCTACGCCGACCACGACATCCCGGTCATCGTGAAGGGCGAGGGCGCCTACATCTGGGACGCGCAGGGCCGTCGGTACCTCGACGGTCTCGCCGGACTGTTCGTCGTCCAGGCCGGCCACGGGCGCGAGGAGCTCGCCCGGGCGGCCTACGAGCAGGCCAAGGACCTGTCGTTCTTCCCGCTGTGGACGTTCGCGCACCCGAAGGCGATCGAGCTCGCCGAGCGCGTCGCCTCGTACGCGCCGGGCGACCTCAACCGCGTCTTCTTCACCACCGGCGGCGGCGAGGCGGTCGAGACCGCCTGGAAGGCGGCCAAGCAGTACTTCAAGCTCAAGGGCAAGCCGCTCAAGCACAAGGTCATCAGCCGCCAGGTCGCCTACCACGGCACCCCGCAGGGCGCGCTGTCCATCACCGGCATCCCGGACATGAAGGCCCCGTTCGAGCCGCTCGTGCCCTCGACCGTCCACGTGCCCAACACCAACGCCTACCGGGCGCCGGCCTACCTGCCGCACGGCGCGGACGGCATGGTCGACCCCGAGGCGTTCGGCCGCTGGGCCGCCGACCAGGTCGAGGAGGCGATCCTGGCCCAGGGCCCGGAGACCGTCGCCGCGGTGTTCCTGGAACCGGTGCAGAACGCCGGCGGCTGCTTCCCGCCGCCGCCCGGGTACTTCCAGCGCGTCCGCGAGATCTGCGACACCTACGACGTGCTGCTGGTCTCCGACGAGGTCATCTGCGCCTTCGGACGCCTGGGCGAGATGTTCGGTGCCACGCGCTTCGGCTACGAGCCGGACATGATCACGTGCGCCAAGGGCCTCACGTCCGGCTACTCGCCGCTCGGCGCGATGATCGCCTCGGAGAAGGTCATGGAGCCCTTCCTCGAGGGCAGCAACAGCTTCCTGCACGGCTACACGTTCGGCGGCCACCCGGTCTCGTGCGCCGTGGCGATGGCCAACCTGGACATCTTCGAGCGCGAGAAGCTCAACGAGCGCGTCCGCGAGAACGAGTCGGCCTTCGTCGGGACGCTGGAGAAGCTGCGCGACCTGCCGATCGTCGGCGACATCCGCGGCGCCGGGTACTTCTACGGCATCGAGCTGGTGAAGGACAAGGACACCCGCGAGACGTTCAGCGAGGACGAGTCCGAGCGCCTGCTGCGCGGCTTCCTGTCCAAGGCGCTCTACGACGGCGGCCTGTACTGCCGTGCCGACGACCGCGGCGACCCGGTCGTGCAGCTCGCTCCCCCGCTCATCTGCGAGCAGGAGCACTTCGACGAGATGGAGCAGATCCTGCGCAGCGCGCTCACCGAGGCGAGCACGCTGCTGTGACGGCGCCGCTGGACGACGTCTCCAAGGCGATCATCGCCAAGCTCCAGGTCGACGGCCGGCGCTCGTACGCCGCCATCGCCAAGGAGGTCGGCCTGTCCGAGGCCGCGGTGCGCCAGCGCGTGCAGCGGCTGACCGAGTCCGGCGTCATGCAGATCGTCGCGGTCACGGACCCGCTCCAGCTCGGCTTCGCCAAGCAGGCCATGGTGGGCGTCAAGGTGCGCTCGCACATCACCGAGGTGGCCGAGCGGATCGCGCAGATCCCCGAGATCGACTACGTCGTGGTGACCACGGGACGGTTCGACGTCCTCGCCGAGGTCGTGTGCGAGAGCGACGACGCGCTGCTGGCGCTCGTCGGCGACACGATCGCGGCGATGGACAAGGTCACGTCGACCGAGACGTTCGTCTACCTCAAGCTGGCCAAGCAGACGTACTCGTGGGGCGTGCGCTGACGGGCGTCAGCTGAGCTCGCGCACCAGCTCGTGGTGGCGCGCACCCGCGACCTCGACGAGCCCGGGGACCGCCGTGTACCCGGCGCGCACGTACGCCCGGCGCGCCCGGTCGTTGCGCTCGTGGACGTGCAGGTGCACCCGCCGGACGCCCTGGTCGACGAGCCAGGCGAGGGCGTCGGGAGCACGGACGGGCATGGCGGTCATCCTGCCCGGGCCGGACGACGAAGGGAACCCCGCGCGTGCGGGGTTCCCTTCGTCGTGGGGCGGGCGAGGATCAGGCCTCGGTGGTCTCCGCGTCGCCGTACGAGCCGTCGGCCTGCAGGCGGGCCAGGTCGATCGTCTCGCCGTTGCCGTCGACGACCTTGGCGTTCTCGACCAGCTGGGCCAGCGCCTTGCCGCGCATGACCTCGTTCATCATCTCGGGCACGTGGTTGTGCTCCATGATGTGCTGGATGAACGACTGCGGGTCCTGACCGGACTGCTGGGCGCGGCGCAGGATGTGCTGCGTCAGCTCGGAGTCGTCGACCTGGATCTCGTCGCGGCGGATGATCTCGTCCAGCACGAACTGGGCCACGATCGCGTCGCGGACGTTGCGGTCGAGCTCGGCCTCGAACTCCTCGACCGTCTGGCCGTTCTCCTGGTCCTGCAGGTAGTCCTCGAGCGTCATGCCGATGCCGGCCAGCTCGGCCTCCATCTGCTGACGGCGGGCGCCGATCTCGGACGCGACCAGCTCGTCGGGCAGCGGGACCTCGATCTGCTCGACGATCTTCTCGAGCACCGCGTCGCGGGCCTGGGCGGCCTGCTCGAGGCGCTTGCCGCGGGTGAGGCGCTCGACCAGGTCGGCGCGCAGCTCCTCGACGGTGTCGAACTCCGACGCCATCTGCGCGAACTCCTCGTCGAGCTCGGGCAGGTGCTGCTCCTTGACGTCCTTGACCGTGACGGTCACGTCGACGTCCTCGCCGGCCAGGTCGCCGCCGGCGAGCTGGGTGGAGAAGGTCTTGCTCTCGCCGGCCTTGAGGCCCTGGACGGCCTCGTCCAGGCCGTCGAGCATCGTGATCTTGCCGACCGTGTAGGGCATGCCCTCGGCCTGCGCGGCCTCGATGACCTCACCGTCCTTGGCCGCGGACAGGTCGATGGTCAGCGCGTCGCCCTCGGCGGCGGCCCGGTCGACCTCGGTGAAGGTCGCGAAGCGCTCGCGCAGGCCCTCGACCTGCTCGTCGACGTCGGCGTCGGAGACCTCGGCGGCGTCGACGGTGACCTCGATGGAGGAGATGTCGGGCAGCTCGATGGCCGGACGGACGTCCAGCTCGGCGGTGATCTCGATCGGCTCGCCGTCGGAGAACTTCGTCAGGTCGATCTCGGGCTGGCTCAGCGGCAGGAGGTCCTGCTCCTGGACCGCCTCGTTGTACCAGGTGGGCAGGACGCTGTTGATCGCCTCGTCGAGGACGGCGGCGCGGCCGACGCGCTGGTCGATGATCGCGGCGGGGATCTTGCCCTTGCGGAAGCCGGGGACGGTGATCTGCGAGCCGATCGAGCGGTACGCCGCGTCGAGGCTCGGCTGGAACTCGTCGAAGGGCACCTCGATGGTGAGCTTGACCCGGGTGGGGCTCAGCGTTTCGGTGCTGCTCTTCACGATGTGGACTCCTGGTTGGTCGGAAGCGTTCGGGCGCCGCGGATTCGTGCTCACACGGGCGACGATCCAGTGTACGGGACCGGGCGGACGGGCAGGATCCGGCCCGCGCGGCACCGACGACCGCGAGCGGCGGCCCGCTCCCGGCCGCGGGCTAC
>NZ_JBNFNZ010000131.1:0-5762 GCF_057364525.1 Aeromicrobium sp. PFPM2_SD2 | reverse complement strand
CGAGCGCAGGCTCCAGCGCGAGCTCCGGCCCGACCGCGTGCCTCGCCACGTGGGAGGCCGTGCGGGACGTGGCCTCCGAGAGCCGGCGGGCGAGCTCGAGCAGCTGCTCCACCGCGCTGCCGCCCTCGGCGACCGCGCTCAGGCGCAGCGAGAAGTCGTCGCTGGACAGCGACCCGGAGTAGCCGTGGTCGGCCTCGCAGTTCGGGTCGTCGCACTGCGCGGGCTCGAGCTCGACGCGCGACACCGCGCCCCAGCCGATCGTCAGCACGGCCTCCACGACACCGGCCGAGCCCTCGGGCACCATGCGGGTGACGACCACCGACGTGACGGCGCTCAGCGGCACCGCCTCGCTCGTCGTGGACGTGTACGGCTTGGGCAGCAGCGTGTCCGGCGGGTGCTCGTCGGTGTGGACGAGCAGAGGCGCGACGGGGTCAGCGCGAGCGCGGTCAGGTGGCGGCGCACCTCGTCGCGGTCGAAGGTCGGCTCGTGGTGCAGGACGTACGCCAGGACGTCCTCGTCGGCGAGCGCGTCACGCAGTCCGGCGGCCACCACCTCGGGGTGGTAGCCGCTGCGCGAGACGGCGGCGAAGAGCGCGTCGTTCTGGGGGCCGGTCACCCCGACAGCGTATCGCCCGCGCCCGCGGGCTGGCTGAGGCGGCGCACGTACCACTCGCCGCGGCGGTCCTCCGACGGCGTGATCTTCGCGCGGGCCGAGAGCACCCAGCAGCCGTCGGCGCTGACGTGCACCGGCTCGACGTCCAGCTCGCTCACCTCGGGCAGGTCGTCCTTGAGGGCGGCCAGACGCAGGATGATGTCCTCGATGCCGCCGACGTCGACCGGCTCGGCACCGCGGTAGCCGTACAGGAGCGGGGCCGAGCGCAGGCCGGAGATCATCTCCTCCGCGTCCACGTCGGTCAGCGGAGGGATGCCGTAGGCGCGGTCGCCGAGCAGCTCGCTCGGCGCGCCGGTCAGCCCGAACGAGACGAGCGGGCCGAACAGCGGGTCCTCGGTGGCGCTGAACGAGACCGACACGCCGTCGGGGGCCTGGCGCTGGACGAAGAACTGGGTGTCGCGGCGCATGCCCACCCAGGTGTTCATCTCGCGCCACGCCTTGCGCATGTCGTCGGCGTCGGTGATGCCGCGCCAGATGTGGGCCAGGTCGGGGCGCGCCCGCAGGTGCTCGCTGCCCGCCTTGAGGACGACGTTCCAGCCGAGCGACTCCCCCGCGGCGACCGCCTCGGCCTCGTCGTGGACGTTGATCCAGGTCCACATGTCGATGCCGTAGCAGGCCAGCAGGTCGTGCACCTGGTCGGTCGACAGGATCGCGCCGCGTGGCGCCGCCTTGAGCACGTCGTCGACGAGCGTGCGGGCGTCGCCGGAGCGGAACTCGTGGCCGGAGCGGAACTCGCCGTGCTCGCGCGAGGCCCACTCGGCGTAGTTGACGACGCGGGCGAGCGCGCGGACCGCGGCCTCGGGCGCGGAGTACGACGGCACCGAGCCGCGTCCGGCCGCGCCCTCCAGGTCGGGGACGCGCAGCAGCTCGGGCACGCCCTCGCTGGCCAGGAAGGAGGAGACGATCGGCTTGTCCGACTGCTCCCCCACGGCGGCCAGCACCTGGGCGACCTCCTCGCCGCTCTGGTTCAGCGGCGGGATGTAGACGACCACGAGCGCGTCCACGTCGGGGTTGGCCAGCGCCTTCTCGATGGCGATCTCGAAGTCCTCGGGCCCGCGCCGGCCCCCAGGGCGACCGGCTGGCCGACCCGCAGCCCGGACGCCGTGGCCGCGTCGGCGACGAGCAGGCCCATGGCGTCGGAGTTGCCGACCACCGCGACGCGGTTGCCGCTGGGCAGCGGCTGGTGCGCCAGGATCTGCGCGACGTCGAACATCTCCTCGAGCGTGTCGACCTGGATGACGCCGGCCTGGCGGAACATCGCGTCGACGGCCCACTGCGGCGCCGCCGTGCGCTTGACCGCGTGGCCGACCGGGACGCCCTGCGTGGTGCGGCCGGACTTCACCGCGACGATCGGCTTCTCGCGCGACAGCCGTCGGGCCAGGCGCGAGAACTTGCGCGGGTTGCCGATCGACTCCAGGTACAGCAGGACGACCTCGGTGGCCGCGTCCTCCTGCCAGTACTGCAGCAGGTCGTTGCCCGAGACGTCGGCGCGGTTGCCGGCCGAGACGAAGGTCGACAGGCCCAGGCCGCGGCGCGAGACGGACTCCAGGATGGCGGTGCCGAGCGCGCCGGACTGGCAGAAGAACCCCACGCGACCGGGCGGCGGCATCGTCGGCGACAGCGACGCGTTGAGCCGCACCTCCGAGGCCGTGTTGATGATGCCCAGACAGTTGGGACCCACCAGGCGCAGGCCGTAGGAGCGGCTCAGGCCGAGCAGGCGGCGCTGGCGCTGCCGCCCCTCGGGCCCCTCCTCGGCGAAGCCGGCCGAGATGACGACCAGGCCGTGGACGCCCTTGGCCGCGCAGTCCAGGACGACATCGGCGACCGACTCGGCCGGGACGGCGACGATGGCCAGGTCGACGTCGTGCGGGATGTCGCTGACCGTCTTGTAGGCGGGCAGGCCGGACACGGCCTCGGCCGCGGAGTTCACCGCGTACACCGAGCCGGAGTAGTCGCCCAGGACGAGGTTGCGCACCATCGCCTGGCCGATGGAGTCCTGGCGGCGGCTGGCGCCGACGACGGCGACGCTGCGGGCCCCGAAGATGCGCGAGATGGACGCCGCCTCGGCCCGCTGCTCACGGGCACGCATGACGCCCAGCGCGGTCTCGGTCGGGTCGAGCGGGAAGGTCAGCCGCTGCACGCCCTCGGCCAGCTCGCCGGAGACGGTGTAGCCCATCTCGCGGAAGACCTGGAGCATCCGGACGTTGGAGGGCAGCACCTCGGCGACGAACTGGCGGATGCCGCGCTCGCGGCCGGCCTGCGCCAGGTGCTCGAGCAGCAGCTGGGAGATGCCGCGGCCCTGGTGGGCGTCCTCGACCAGGAAGGCCACCTCGGCCTCGTCGTCGTCGATCGCGTCGTAGCGGCCCACCGCGATGATGTGGTCCTGCAGCGTCACGACGAACGCGACGCGGCGGTCGTGGTCCACGGTCGTGAACCGCGTGACGTCGCGCTGGGACAGCGTCGGGTACGGCGCGAAGAAGCGCAGGTACTTGGACTCCTCGGACACCCGGGAGTAGAACGCCACGAAGTCCTCGGCGTCCTCGGGCTGAACGGCGCGGATCTGGGCGACGCGCCCGTCCTTGAGCAGGACGTCCGCCTCCCAGTGCTCGACCCATGGCGGCGTGCTCGTCACGGACCCAACCTAGCGCCCCGGCCCCCACCCGGCGCGCACCCGGCGTGGCGGTGTCCGGCCGTGGCGGGGCGGCGGCGACAATGGACCGTCCCGTCCCCGTCCCCCGAGGAGATCCGATCCGATGGCCAGGACCACCGCGCCCGTCGAGGAGTTCGAGGAGCACATCGTCGACACGGACGTGTCGGAGGAGATGCGCTCGAGCTTCCTGGAGTACGCGTACTCGGTCATCTACGCCCGGGCCCTGCCGGACGCGCGCGACGGCCTCAAGCCGGTGCAGCGCCGCATCCTCTACACGATGGACGAGCAGAACCTGCGCCACGACCGCGGCCACGTCAAGAGCGCCCGCGTCGTCGGCGAGGTGATGGGACGCCTGCACCCGCACGGCGACACCGCCATCTACGACGCCCTGGTGCGCCAGGCCCAGTCCTGGGCGCTGCGGGTGCCGTTCATCGACGGCCACGGCAACTTCGGCGACCTGGACGACGGCCCGGCCGCGATGCGCTACACCGAGTGCCGCATGGCCGAGGCCGCCGAGGCGATGACCACCTCCCTGGACGAGGACACGGTCGACTTCCGGCCCAACTACGACGGTCGCGAGACCGAGCCGGTCGTGCTGCCCGCCGCCCTGCCCGCCCTGCTGGTCAACGGCGCCTCGGGCATCGCCGTCGGCATGGCCACCAACATCGCCCCGCACAACGTCGTCGAGGTCGTCGGCGCGCTGCGCCACCTCATCGACCACCCGCAGGCCGAGCTCGACGACCTCATGCGGTTCGTCCCCGGCCCCGACCTGCCCAGCGGCGGCAAGATCGTCGGCCTGGACGGCGTCCGCGACGCCTACGCCACCGGCAACGGCAGCTTCAAGATGCGCGCCACCGCCCGCATCGAGAACGTCACGCCGCGCAAGAAGGGCATCGTCGTCACCGAGCTGCCCTACAACGTCGGCCCGGAGAAGGTCGTCGAGGCGATCAAGAAGCTGGTCCAGAGCAAGAAGATCCAGGGCATCTCGGACCTGAAGAACCTCTCGGACCGGCACAAGGGCCTGCACCTGGTCATCGAGGTCAAGAACGGCTTCGTGCCCGAGGTGCTGCTCGAGCAGCTCTACAAGCACACGCCGCTGGAGACGTCGTTCAGCATCAACGCCGTCGCGCTCGTCGACGGCCAGCCGCGCACGCTGACGCTCAAGCAGATGCTCGAGGTCTTCCTGGAGCACCGCTACACCGTCGTGCGCCGGCGCAGCCAGTTCCGCCGCACCAAGGCCGCCGACCAGCTGCACAAGGTCGAGGGCCTGCTCATCGCGATCCTCGACATCGACGAGGTCATCCAGCTCATCCGCTCCAGCGACAACCGCGAGCAGGCGCGCCAGCGGCTCATCGACGTCTTCGACCTGTCCGAGGTCCAGGCCAACCACATCCTCGACCGGACGCTCGGCAGCCTGACCAAGCTCGCGCGCATGGAGCTGGAGAAGGAGCGCGACGAGCTGACCCGGCGCATCGCCGAGCTGGACGCGATCCTGGCCGACGACGCGATGCTGCGCGCCGTCGTCAGCGGTGAGCTGGCCGACGTCGCCACCCGCTTCGGCGACGCCCGCCGCACCGTCCTGCTGGAGTCCGCGGGCCAGACCGTCACCGCGACGGCGTCCGCCGAGGTGCCGGACGACCCGTGCTGGGTGCTGCTGTCGGCCACCGGCCTCATGGCCCGCACCAACGACGACTCGCCGCTGAGCACCGAGGGCCGGCGCACCAAGCACGACACCGTCGTGGCCGCCGTGCGCAGCACCGCCCGCGGCGAGGTCGGCGTGGTCACGACCGACGGACGCGTGCACCGGCTCAGCGTCCTGGAGCTGCCGGCCCTGCCCGGCACGGCGTCCGGCCCGAACCTGCAGGGCGGCGTCCCGGTCCGCGACCTGCCGGCGGTCGAGGGCCAGCCGCTGGCGCTCATGACGTTCGAGGAGGACGTGCCCGGACTCGCGCTCGGCACCAAGCAGGGCGTGGTCAAGCGCGTCCGGCCCGAGCAGCTCAGCCGCGACAGCTGGGAGCTCATCCGGCTCGAGGACGGCGACTCGCTCGTCGGCGCCGTCCCGCTCGTCACCGGCGAGGAGGAGCTGGTCTTCGTCACCAGCGACACCCAGCTGCTGCGCTTCTCGGCGTCCCTCGTGCGTCCGCAGGGCCGCTCCGGCGGCGGCGTGGCCGGCATCAAGCTCGCCGCCGGCGCCCACGTCGTCTCCTTCGGCGCGGTGGCCGACGTCGACGCCGCCCACGTGGTGACCGTCTCGGGCTCCAGCGACGCGCTGCCCGGCACGCAGACCGGGTCGGCGAAGGTCACCCCGCTCGCGCTCTACCCGGCCAAGGGACGCGCGACCGGCGGCGTCCGCTGCCACCGCCTGCTCAAGGGCGAGGACGCGCTCGTGCTCGCCTGGGTGGGCCACGCCCCGGCGCAGGCGTGCGCCTCGTCGGGCACG
>NZ_JBNFNZ010000130.1:0-5770 GCF_057364525.1 Aeromicrobium sp. PFPM2_SD2 | reverse complement strand
AGCCGGGCACGCACCTGGGCGGTCGCCACGTCGGGCGCTCGGACGTACGCCTTCGCCGCGGCGGCACTGGCCGCGGACGTCGCGTAGGCCGCGCGCTGCACCTCCAGCACCGACAGCAGCAGGTAGACCAGCGGCACGATCAGCAGCAGCACGAGCCACACCAGCTCGATCGTCGCGCTGCCCTCCTCGCGCTCGGTGCTCACGGCTCGACCTCGGCCAACGCCTTGCCCTCGACCTCGACCGACAGCCCCGGGCCCCACAGGCCCAGCGGCGGCACCGATGCACGGACCCGCACCGACGTCGCCGGCAGCCCGCCCATGCTCGAGCGCGACGCAGAGACGTCCTCGGCGAACCGGTCGGCCACGGACGTGCGGATCATCTGCCGAGTGCGCTCGGCACCGTCCGCCGGCGTGGCACCGAGCCCCGCCGCGACACGCGCGCCGTCGGTGGCCGCGGCTTCGAGCGTGTTGCGGACGTGCAGCACGAGCGCGACCTGCATGACGCCGAGGACGAGCGGCACCAGCACGAGCATGACGAGCACGAAGTCGACCACGGCCGAGCCGTGCTCGTCCCGGGCCCGCCGCACGTCACCCGCCGACGGACGACAGCGCCGTGGTGAGCATGCTGCGCAGCTGCGGGCCGGCGATCGCGGTCAGCGCGGCGACGAGTCCCGCGGTCATGACGGTGACCATGACCCAGCCGGGGACGTCCCGCGCTCGTCACGGTGCCGCCAGCGGTTCAGCAGTCGGTTCATCGGTTCCCCCTGTTGGTGGTCACGTGCCGGACGTGAGGCTGAGCCCGATCAGGCCCGGGTAGAAGGCGTAGACGACGGTGACGGGAAGGATGAGGAAGACGACCGGCAGCATCATCGCCACCTCACGACGCCCACCCAGCTCCATCAGCTCACGGCGGCCGGACTCGCGGACGTCCGCCGCCTGTGCGTGCAGGACGTCGACGAGCGGGGTGCCGCGGTCGACGGCGACGGCCAGCCCTTCCGCGAACCGGGCGAGCGACGCCAGCCCGGTGCGCGCGGCCAGGTCGTCCAGGGCCCGGGTCATGGTCGTGCCCGTGCGGACGTCGCCCAGGACCCGGGCCAGCTCGCGGGACAGCTCTCCGTCGGTCACGCGGACGACCCGTTCGAGCCCCGCGGTGGGGCCCTCCCCGGCCGCCACTGCGAGCGCCAGCAGGTCGGCCACGGTCGGCAGCTCCTCGCGCATCCGCTGCTCGCGGCGGCGCACCTGCGAGGTGAGGACGTTGTCGCGGGCCAGGACGCCGACGGTCGCGCCGGCCAGGCAGAGGACGAGCAGCGCGGGCGACGGCGTGCCGGCGCCCACCAGCCACCACAGCGAGACGGCGGCGCAGAAGCCGAACCCGGCGACGCCCCACAGCACCTGCTGCACGCGGAACCCCGCCACCGTCTGGCCGGACCCCAGCCGCGCGAGCGCTGCTCGACGCTCGGCGTGCCGCCAAGCAGCCGGCCCAGCCGGTCGCCGGCCCACGCCAGGGCCGGAGCGACGAGTCCCGACCACGTCCCACGCTGCTGAGCGACGGAGTAGGCCTGCGGCTCGACGTCGCGGACGTACGGCGCGACGCGGTCGTACAGGGCCGGACGGCGTCCGCGGACCCAGACGGCCACGAGCATGAGGACGCCGGTCGCGAGCGCGGCTCCCGCGGCACCGCCGAGCACCGCGTTCACGCGAGGATCCTGCGCTCGGTCGGCAGGCGGCCGATCATCAGCATCAACCGGTACGCGACCAGGCACGCGACGGCACCGACGGCGAGGACCAGCGGCCCGGCCCCGGTCGCGAACCGGGCGATCACGTCCCGCTGAAAGCTCATGAGCAGCAGCACGACCCACGGCGCAGCGACGGCGAGCTTCGCGCCGGTGACCGTCCAGGACTGACGGGACTCGAGCTCGCGGCGTGTCCGCAGGTCCTCGCGCAGGAAGCCCGACAGCGACCGGAGCATGCGCCCCAGGTCGCCACCACCGACGTCGCGAGCGATGCGCAGCGCCTCGACGACGCGGTCGCCGACCGGGTCGGCGAGCCGGTCCTTGAGCCGGTCGAGGCTGTCGTGGAAGCGTCCGGTGGCCTGGTAGTCACGGCCGAACGCGACGAACGGCTCCCGGAGACCTTCCGGTCCTCGCTCGCCGAGCTGCTGCAACGCCTCGGGCAGCGACAGTCCGGCCCGCACGGCGGAGGCCAGGTTGTCGACGGCGTCCGGCCACAGCGCGGCGAGCTCGCGCGAGCGCCGGGGCCGCCCCGCGAGCGCAGCACACCGATCGGCAGGACCGCCGCCATCGTCGCGAGGGCCAGGCCGACGACGGCCACGCCGGAGATGCCGGCGACCACGAGGAAGACGACCACGAACGTCCCGCCGCACAGCGCGACGAGGCTGCGCGGCCGGACGTCCGGGAGGCCGGCCCGGGCCAGCAGCGGCGTCCGGTCACGCGACGGACGTTCCGCGGGACGCCAGGTCGGCTCGCACCACGTCCACCACAGCAGGGCTAGACCCGTGCCGAGCGCGAGCCCTACGAGGCTGCCCATGCGTCCGTCCCCAGGAGCGCGTCCAGGTCGATGCCGGCCTGCTCGAAGGCCTCACGGCGGGCCGGCATGCCCCGCCGCCCGCCTCGAGCCGGCTCGCGCCGGCGGCGGGCCGTCGTCACCGGTGCACGCCGACAGCGTCGTGGCGGCCGCCAGGCCGACGACGGCGGTGCGGAGGAACGTGCTGCGCAGCAGACGCGTCATGGCCGATCAGTCCTGTCCGACGTGGAACGAGAAGACGGTGCGGTGCGACGCGCTCTCGGGCAGGTCGAGGTCGAAGACCGGGAACGCGGCCTCGGCCTCGAGCGACGCGGCGACCTGCGCCTGCTGCAGGTACAGGTCGTCCAGCGCGGTGGCGCGCACCTGGCTGAACGCCTCGGTGGCGTCGCCCGCCCCCGCGATCTTCACGTTCGACGCGCCGGTGCGGCGGGCGCCGGTGTAGATCGCGCCGAGCAGGCCGCTGCCGTCCTGGCGCGGCTGGCCGATGTTGACCAGCACCGCCTTGAGGTCGGCGAGCAGCTGGCGCTCGGACGAGGCCAGGTCGCGGTTCGCCGCACCCACCTGGGCGTCGATGCGCGTGACCGACTTCTTCACCGTCGACTCCAGGTTCGTGCGGAACGTCCTGGCCTCGGTGTCCAACGCCGTGCGCTGGCGGGTGATGGTGCGCTTGCCGCGCGCCACCACGCCCTTGCCGATGCCGTCCAGCTCGCGCGCGAACGGGTTCAGCAGGCCGATCGTGTCCTCCTCGACCTGCTTGCGGGTCTGGGCGACCTGGTCGCGGCGCTGCTTGACGCGGGCGGAGGCGTCCTTCAGATCGTTGGCCGCCTTGATGAACGTGCCCTCGTCGACGCCGATCGAGCCCTGGTTGTCCTTGAGCACCTGGAACGCCTGAGTCAGCTGGTCGTACTGGGACGGGAGGTCCGGCTGCGGGTTGCCCTCGGCGTCCGGGCCCTGCGGCTGCGGCTGGAAGAGCCGCGCGATCTCGGTGCCGAGGTCGTCCAGGTCGCGCTGGAAGCCGTCGACCTCGCCCGACAGCAGGTCGTCGACGTCGTCCTTGATCGAGGCGACGTCGCGGGCCAGGTCGCGGCGCACGGCGTCCAGGCCCTGACGGTCGGCCGTGGCCGCGGCCACCTCGGCCCACGCGGAGCGGGTGGCGCCGAGCTTGTCCTGCAGCGAGGACGTGTAGTCCTCCGGGGCCGCGGCCGGGTCCGAGCCGTCGCAGTTCTTGCCGGTCAGCAGGACGACCGCCTCGGTGCGCTCCGGGGAGTCCGCGGTGCGGCACAGCGCGGTGGCGAGGTCCTGGGACTGGCGGATCGCGCCGCGGTCGCCGCCGAAGGAGCCGTCGAGCCGCTGCAGCTCCTCCTCGGCCTTGGTGCGCAGCGCCGTGACCTGGGTGTCGAGCGCCCCGTCCTCGGCCACGAGGGCCTGGAGCGCGTCGACCTCGGACGCGACGTCCTGCAGGCCGCCGCGCAGCGCGTTCACGTTGAGGCCCTGGGCGGCCTGGCGGATGCCGTAGAGGCGGTCGAAGACCTGCTCCATGGCGTCCTCGAGGTTCTGCACGGCGGTGCCGTCGAAGGCGTCGTTGAACTCCTGCTGGGCCTTGACCAGGTCCTGCGTGCCGGTGCGCAGGGCGAAGTCCGCGCACTCCATGGCGCCGAGCGCGGTGGGCGTCTCGCAGGTGTCCTCGAGCGTGCCGACGGTCTCGCGCAGCGCCGTGGTGATGGCGCCGGTGCAGTTGTTGGTGGCGCTGGCCAGCGCGCTGAGCTGAGCCTGGACGACGCGCAGCTGCCCGTAGACGGTGGGGGCGTCCTCGTCGGACGGCTGCGGGACGGCACAGCCCTGCACCGGCTCGGAGACCGGCAGCGGCTGGGCGTCGATCGTGGCCGGGTCGCCGAGCACCCGCTCCTTGACCTGGGTGAAGCTCTTGGCCAGCTGGGCGACGGCCTTGCTGCTGGACGACGTCAGCGAGCTGTCCATGCTCGACTGCAGCGACGTGAGGTCCGACGACAGGCCGTTGAGCGCCGACGTGGCCGAGGCCGAGCTGGAGCGCAGGTCGGCGATCGTCTTGGTGCCCAGCTCGGACGCCGAGCCGTCCAGGCTGCTCTCGACCCGCGACAGGACCTTGCTGACGTCGGTCAGGACGGTGCCCACCGAGCCGAGCAGCGTGATGGTGCGCGAGGTGAGCTGCTGGACGCCGTCGTCCTCGCCCAGCGCCGAGTCGACCAGGCGCGAGACGGACGTGTCGGTGACCAGGCCGGGCTGGACGCTGATGTCGAAGGACGGCGGGTCGAAGTCCGAGACGTCCTGGACGAGCGTGAACGTGGCGCTGGCGCCCAGGCGGGGTGGCGCGAGCATCGTGGCCCACTGGACGCGGGCCTTGCCGTCGTCGTCGCGGCTGACGACGCCGTTGGTGGCCGGCTCGTCGCTGGCCGGGTCGGACGGGACGACCGACGCGAGGTCGACGTCGCCGAGGTCGGCCGAGGCCACGACGGTGAGCGGGGCGCCGACGAGCGCGGGGGAGCGCCGGTTCGTGCCCTCGGAGTCGTAGGACAGCACGGTCGGCCGCACGGTCGTGTTCTGCACCGTGACGTCGATGCGGACGCGGCCGTCCTCGCCCTTCAGGTCGTCCAGGTCGGTGCCGGACTTGTCGCCGAGGCGGTAGGCGGTGAGGACGCGGACGGGCAGCTCGTCGCCGGCCTTGACCGGGTCGTGCGTCTTCTCGTCGTCCTCGGAGTCGTCGCCCTCGTGGCGGATGGTCGTGCTCGTGATGGCCTCGACGGCGCCGTCGCGCGCCACCTCCACGTGCACCGACTGCAGCACCTTCTGCGGCGCCGCGGTGGCCGACTGCAGGCCTCCCACGGCCAGGCCCAGTGCCAACACGCCCACCGTGCCGAGCAGGGCGGCCCGCCGCACCCGCGGCCGGCGCACCGCGTCCGGGCGTCCTGAGCTGTCGAAGTCGCGCGTCATCGATCGATCCCCCATGGTCGTCCCCGCCGACCGGTCCGAGTGGGCCCAGACAGCCGGCGAGACGTGGCGAGCCACGTCTACGTCGCGTGGATCGTACCCCGTCGACGCCGTTCGTGCGGCCTTCGTCGTCTCACCGGGAGAGACCCCGGGACGCTGCTCCGGGCGCGGCCGGGGTCAGTCGGCGGCCCGGGACCCACCGCCGCCAGCGCCGGCTGGGGCGCGAAGCCGCGGGACCGCCAGACCGCCTGGCCGGGCGTCGT
>NZ_JBNFNZ010000129.1:0-5776 GCF_057364525.1 Aeromicrobium sp. PFPM2_SD2 | reverse complement strand
AGCGCGGTGCGGAGCACGGCGACCGCGGGCCGGCCGGGCCGGAGGCGGGCCAGGTCGAAGCCCACGGCGGGCGCACCGACCACGGAGTACGTCATGCGCGCCTCCGCCCCTGCGAGAAAAGATCGACCCGTTCGGACGATATCCGGACGGGTCGACCTCTGCACGGTCTGCGCGGTCAGGCCTTGAACTGGCCCACCGCGTTGCGCAGGTCCGCGGACATGCGGGCGATCTCGGCGACGGCCGCGTGGGCCTGGGAGACCGCCTCCGTCGTGGTCGCCGCGGCCTGCGAGACGCCGACGATGTTCTCGGCGATCTGGCCGGTGCCGGCCGAGGCGTCCGCGACGTTGCGGCTCATCTCGTTGGTGGTGGCGGTCTGCTCCTCCACCGCCGAGGCGATCGTCACCTGGTAGTCGTTGATCGAGGCGATGATCGAGCTGATCTCCTCCATCGCGCCGACAGCGCCGGCCGTGTCGCCCTGGATGGCCTCGACCCGACGGGCGATGTCCTCGGTCGCCCGCGCCGTCTCCTGGGCCAGCTCCTTGACCTCGTTGGCCACGACGGCGAAGCCCTTGCCCGCCTCACCGGCGCGCGCGGCCTCGATCGTGGCGTTCAGCGCCAGCAGGTTGGTCTGCTCGGCGATCGAGGTGATCACCTTGACCACGTTGCCGATCTCCTGGGACGACTCGCCCAGCTTCGCGACCGTGTGGTTGGTGGACTCCACCGTGGACACGGCCTCCGACGCGACCCGCGCGGCCTCGTTCGCCGAGTGCGAGATCTCCCGGATCGAGGCACCCATCTGCTCCGAGCCCGCCGCCACCGTCGACACGTTGCGGCTGACCTCCTCCGCCGCGCTCGAGACCACGTTCGCCTGCACGCTCGTCTCCTCGGCACCGGCCGCGATCTGCTGCGACCCCGCCGCCATCTCCTCGGCGGCGGCCGCCACGGCGTCGGCCGAGCCGACGACCTCGGCCATGAGGCCGCGCAGCTTCTCGGTGGCGGCGTTGAGCCCGTCGGCCATGTCGCCGAGCTCGTCGCGGTTCTGGACCTCGGCCCGGCGGGTCAGGTCACCGTCCGCGACCGCGTCGATGACCTCCTTGAGCCGGGCGACGTTGGCGGCCATGACCAGGGCGATGGCCAGGCCCAGGAAGGTGGCCAGGCTGATGCCGGCGACCAGCAGCACGATGCTGAGCAGGCGGCTGGAGCGGTAGCTGTCGTCGATGGCCGCGACCGCGTCCTTCGCGAGCTGCTGCTCGTGCTCGTTCAGCGCGTCGAGGCTCTCCTCCATGACCCGGGTCAGCGAGCTGACCTCGCTGGCGTTGCGGGCGTCCCAGCGCCGCACGTCGCCAGCCAGCGCGTAGCGCGCCATGTCGGTGGTCTGGACGTCGAAGTACTGCTGGGCGGCGGTCGTCATGTCGGCGCGACCCGCTGCGACGTGGCGTCGACGCCGGTGGTCTCGTAGGCCTTGCCGGCCTCCTGCAGGTCGCCGAAGTACGCCTCGACCTTCTGCAGCGCAGCCTGCTTGTCCGACGGGGACGTCTTGATCAGGGCGTCGCGGGCGGACATCCGCATCCCGTCCACGGCCGTGCGCATGTCGGCGACCTTCTGGACGCCCTGCAGGTTGCTGGAGTACAGCCGGTGCGCCTCGTCGGTGGCGTTGCTCAGCGCGACGATGCCGTTCACGCCGACGGCCAGCGCGACGGCGGACGCCAGGCCCACGGCGGTGAGCGTCTTGGTGCGGACGCTCAGGTCGCGCAGGCGCTGCACGATCGAGCGGTGCTCGTCCGCGCTGCTGGTGGTGCTGGTCTCGTTGTCGGTCATCCGTAACCCCTCGAGTGCGTCATGCAGTGGATCGCGTCCCCCATCGGCGGGATGCCCGGACGTCCAAGGGGTTCGGCGGGTCGAATCTGTCACGATCCGGCCACCGGACGGACGATCGCGGCCACGGGTCCCGGACGGACGCGAACGGCCGGCCGGAGCGGGTGCTCCGGCCGGCCGTGTCGGCCGTGGTCAGGCGCGCTGGAAGTGGCTCATCTGCGCGCGCAGCTCGGCCGACATCCGGGCCAGGTCCTGCACGGCGGCCTCGGCCTGCACGACCCCGTCCTTCGTGGTGTCCGCGGCCTGCGCGACGCCGTTGATGTTGACCGTGATCTGGTCGGCGCCGTTGGCGGCGTCGGCCACGTTGCGGCTCATCTCGTTCGTCGTGGCCGTCTGCTCCTCCACCGCCGAGGCGATGGTCAGCTGGTAGTCGTTGATCGAGGCGATGATCTCGCTGATCCGGCCGATGGCCTCGACCGCACCACCGGTGTCGGCCTGGATGGCCTCGACCCGGCGGGCGATGTCCTCGGTGGCCCGCGCGGTCTCCTGCGCGAGCTCCTTGACCTCGTTCGCGACGACCGCGAAGCCCTTGCCGGCCTCGCCCGCACGCGCCGCCTCGATGGTGGCGTTCAGCGCCAGCAGGTTCGTCTGCTCGGCGATCGACGTGATCACCTTGACCACGTTGCCGATCTGCTGGCTCGACTCGCCCAGCTTGGCGACCGACTCGTTGGTCTCGTCGACGCTGCGCACCGCGTCCGACGCGACCCGGGCCGCCTCGTTCGCCGAGTGCGCGATCTCGCGGATCGACGCGGTCATCTCCTCGGAGCCGGCGGCGACGGTCTGCACGTTGCGGCCGACCTCCTCCGACGCGCCCGAGACGATCGTGGCCTGCGTGGCGGTCTGGGTGGCGCCGGCGGAGATCTGCTGCGCGGACGCCGACAGCTCCTCGGCCGCGGACGCCAGCGTCTCGGCCGACTCGACGACGTTGCCGACGATCTGGTCCGTCGCCTCCATCGCGCGGTTGAGGTTGCGCTCGAGCGAGCCGAGCTCGGCCTGCGACGTCTCCGGGGCCCGCTGGCTCAGGTCGCCGTCGGCGAAGCCCCTGAGCACGTGCACGACCCGCGACAGCGGACGCGTGATCGAGCGGGCGATGACGTACGCCAGCACGCCGAGCGCGACGATGCCCACCAGACCGATCACCACGGTCTCGACGATCGTCGAGCCGCGGTCGTCGTCCTGGGCCGCCGCCTCCGCCTCCGCGGCGGCGGTCATCTGCTCCAGCGCACCGGAGATGACCTCGTCGACGACGTCGTTCGCGGCCTGGATGTCGGGGGCGAGCGCCCGGGCGCGTCGCGGGCTGGCCGCGGCCTCGGCGATGACGTCGCTCAGGGCGCCGCCGTACTCGACGAAGGCGACGCGGAACGCCTCCTTCTCCTCGGCCGAGACGTCCAGGCTCACGCCGTCCAGCTCGTCGAGGATCTGCGTCATCGTCGCGACGTCCTCGTCGATGTCGGCCTGCAGCGTGGTCGGGTCCTCCGCGCTCAGGGCGCGGTACGCGGTGGACTTGAGCTCGCTGGCGCGGGTGTCCAGCAGGTGCATGTCGACGACGACCTTGTCGAACGTCGCCAGCCGCTCGCTCGACTCGTCGAGCGACATCATGCTGTTGACGACGACGCTGACGACGATGCCGACGGTCAGGACTCCGACGAGGGCGAGCGCGGTCAGGCGCCGTCCGACGGACCAGGTGAGGCGTTTCATGGGAGTGCTCCTAGGGGTAGGTCAAGCCGCGACGGCGCGCTCGACGTCCAGTGCGAGCAGGAGCTGGTCCTGCAGCTTGTACGCCCCGAGAAGAAGCTCTCGCGACGCCCCCGAGAGAGTGTCCGGCGGCAGCTCGAACTGGTCGTCCTCCACGTCGACGACCGACCCGATCGAGTCCACCAGCATGGCCACGGGCTCCCCCGCGACACGGATGACGACGACCATCGGCTCCTGCTCGTCCGACCGGCCGGGCAGCTCGAGCTGCTCGCGCATGTCGACCGCGCTCAGGACCTGGCCGCGCAGGTTGATGAGGCCGCCCAGCGTCTTCGGCGCCAGCGGGATCCGCGTGCGCGGCTGCGTGCGCAGCACCTCCTGGACGGCGTCCACGTCGACGCCGTAGAGGTGGCCGTCGAGGGTGAAGGTGACCAGACGGGTGCTCACAGCGCCTCCTGGAAGCTCGTGGTGATGTTCCCGGCGGCGTCGAGCACCGGCGCGGGATCGGTGTAGAAGCGCGGGTCCGCGGCGAGGATCGCCGAGCGGACGTCCAGCACCTCGACGATGCGGTCGCGGATGAGCGTCGAGCCGAGCAGGCCCGGGTCGTCGATGTCGCTGTGGACGTCGGAGGTCTCGTCGACGATGTCGATGATCTCGTCGACGACGATCGCGACGCTGCGCGCGCCGGCCGAGTAGACGACCACGACGAGGTCGTCGGTCTGGCGCTCGGACATCGCGCCGAGGTGCCGGTCCAGGCGCACCAGCGGCAGGATCTGGCCGCGGTACTGCACCATCTCGCGGCTGCCGACCAGCTCGACCTTGTCGGCCGGGATGTTCTCCAGACGGGTCACCGACGACAGCGGGATGGCCACGCGGCGGCCGCTGCCGATGCCGGCGACCAGCATGCGCAGCTGCTCGCCCACGCCCTTCGCGGTCTCGCCGACGACCTCGTCGCCGGCGGTCCGCTCGAGCGCCTCGGCGGCCATGGCCCGGCGCGCGAGCGCTGGACGTCCAGGATGAGGGCCACACGGCCGTCGCCCAGGATGGTCGCGCCCGAGTAGGTGCCGATCGCCTTGAGCCGCGCGTCGAGCGGCTTGACCACGATCTCCTCGGTGTTGAGGACGCGGTCGATCACCAGGCCGAAGCGCTTGTTCTCGGCCTGCAGCACCGCGATGAGCACGTGCCCGTCGCTGCGCTCGGACTCGACGCCGAGCACCTCGGCCAGGCGCACGAGCGGCAGCAGCGAGCCGCGCAGGCGGTAGACGGGGGCGCCGTTGACCTCCTCCATCGCGGTCGCGGCGCGGTCGGCGTCCAGCGCGACGAGCTCCAGCAGGCTGACCTGCGGGATCGCGTAGCGGTCGCCGGCGCACTCGACCGTGAGGGCCGGGACGATCGCCAGGGTCAGCGGGATGCGCAGGCGGCAGGTGGTGCCCCGGCCCACGACGGACTCGACCTCGATCGTGCCGCCGATGGCCTCGATGTTCGTGCGCACGACGTCCATGCCGACGCCGCGGCCCGAGACGTTGGTGACCTGGGCGGCCGTGGAGAAGCCGGGCGAGAAGATCAGCTGCAGGACGTCCGCCTGGCTCATGAGCGAGATCTGCTCGGCCGTGCGCAGGCCCTTCTGGACCGCCTTCGCGGCGATCTTCTCCGGGTCGATGCCGGCGCCGTCGTCGGTGACCTCGACGACGACCTGGCCGCCCTCGTGGTACGCGCGCAGCGTCAGCGTGCCCTGGGCCGGCTTGCCGGCGGCGACGCGGTCCTCGGTGCTCTCCAGGCCGTGGTCGACGCCGTTGCGCACCAGGTGCGTCAGCGGGTCCTTGACCGACTCGAGCAGGCTGCGGTCGAGCTCGGTCTCGCGACCGATCATCTCGAGGTTGACCTTCTTGCCCAGCGAGCTGCCGAGGTCGCGGACGACGCGCGGCATCTTGGCCCAGATGTGGTCGATGGGCTGCATGCGCGTCTTCATGACGCCTTCCTGCACCTCGGTGACGATGAGGTTCAGGCGCTGCGCGGCGCGGGCGAGCTCGAGGTCGTCGGTCTCGGCGGCCTGGCGCACGATCTGGTTGCGGCTGAGCACGAGCTCGCCGACCTGGCGCATGAGCGTGTCGAGCAGGTCGACGTCGACGCGGATGGACGACTCGGCGGCGTTGCGACGGTGGCCGGTCTCCGTCCGTCGGGAGCGGCGGCCGGCGCGGGGCCGCGCCGG